>JBFPJN010000003.1 GCA_040839025.1 Alphaproteobacteria bacterium LSUCC0719 | reverse complement strand
GTGTCCGACAGCTTCTCAACCCTGCTTCTGTCATTTTATTCTTGCGTCCTGTTCGCCTCCAGCGGCCTTGTTCTGCTCCTTTTCACAGGAGGTGCAAGCATTCCTGATGCGAATATGACCGTTCTATTTCTGGCGATGGTGGCACTTGGCTCTTTTGGCGTGATATTCATGACTCAGGCGGTCAGGCTTGGGGACATGTCTGTGGTCAGCCCCTTTCGATATACTCGGCTTTTATACTCGCTGGCAGCTGGCATCATTATTCTGGACGAACAGGTGAACGCGATGATGTTATTCGGCAGCGCACTGACCATTGGGGCCGGCTTTTATATTTGGCGCAGAGAACTTACGCTTGATACATAAAAGGCTATCGGGAGATATTCTTTCAATGTTCCCCAATACCCTCCTTCATTCCTGCAGATTTCCCAAATGGAGCATAAAAAGTGCCACGACGGGTGTCCCATTGGGACGCATGGCGGGGTTTGGTAGCTTCTAGGCGGACATTTTCCAAAGTCGTAAGTCGCGTGGAATCGTCATGAGAAGCATCTGGGCGCCTATCATGTTAAAGGCAAAGAAGAACTTTCAAGGTCTAACAAAATAGTTTTGCCGATAAATCAGGTGTCTCAACCTAATGCCATCGGTTACCTTAACCCTCTAGGAAAACTGTAAGTAAATTTCGGACGACGCTAACATAAGGAGAGAAATGATGAATAAGCTCTATGTCTTTTGTTTAACGATATTTGGAGTTCTCACCAGTGTTGTGGCTAACGCTCAAATGGTTTCTCTCAATGCTGACGGCACAATAGCGGGGAATATGATCCACAAGAGCGATAACTTTGCGTATTATTCGTGCGGAGGGGCAGTAAATAATGATCTGATAGCTGCTGGATATACTTGGCTAACTAATTATTCCAACATGCTCGAGGTTCCACCGCCCCAAAACCAAAATTGCGTTGTATCTCAAGGATTGCCGGGAACATTTTTCGCCTTCAATATCAGTGTTAACTACTTCATCAGCGATTCTAATAGCGGGTGCTTCTATAATAATTTTTGTAACGATTCCCGCACGATGGGTTTTCATTTTAAAGACAACAAAATTTTCCTAAATTTCATGGTGATAAATGCTGCAAAAAGCCTGACGAAGCAGATGTGTGTTGGTTTGGATGGGAAAATCATCAACCAGACCGGTTGTTCAACTATGTAGTGCTTTGTTGGCGAAGTTTGGGATTAACGACTACTCGGCGACAAACCCTGCGAGGAATTGCCCCGGCAACCCATCGGGCAGCCATCTGGTTTGACCGCATTGGAGAGCCTCAAGGGGCGTCCTAGATGGTGATGGAAAACAAGGAGTCGGCTTACGGGCAAACTGTGTCACTGCACGCTGGGGCCAGCTTTAGAAGCATCACCAGTCACATCCTCTATGACTTCGGGAAAGATGACACCATCACCTCCCTCTTGCCAGACAGCGTATTTTTTCATCACCGCCGCGAATTGACGGCTTGCCAGAAAGGCCTGCAGCCAGTGATGGAGATGCGGCCACGGCTGGGCATCAAACCAGACCGGGTCGGCAATTCGAAACTGCCGGACAAACGGCAGCGTGGCAAAATCGAGAAGGCCATTTTTCGTGCCTGAAAGGCTTGGTTGGGTGGCAAGCTTGGCGTCAACTTCGGCCAGCATGGCCGCGCCTTCCTCCCGATGCGTCAACGCTGCCTCCGGATCAAAGCGGCTGGCATATTTGTAGCGATTCTGCAGATGCTAATGATGCGCTTTTCCTCCTCATTTAGGTCATCCTCGCTGAGGGCAACGCCCATCAGATACTGCTTTGCTTGCCGAGCGACAAAATAGCCGCCAACAATGCTAAGCCCACCTAAAACGGCTACACCTGCTGCCATCCCGCCACCAACCATTGAGCCGGCTAAAAACAGTTTAGCATTCGTAGCGGCTGCACCACTCAGTGTCCCGATCGCCGTGCCGGTTGAAGCTGTGCCGAGTGAAAGTAAGCTCATGGCACCGCCTGACACTCCAAGCGCGCCCAGCTTGGTTGCGAACGCAGACGTTAATCTACTTTGAAGTTTGGAATTCGTTTGGGTAATGGCAGCAACGATTCCATCCAGTGAGTTAATCGTTGATTGAACGTCAGCTAGGAATGGGTCTTTTTCTTTCCGGTTCAGAAGACCTTTAATCATTGTCCCACTTGTCCCGTGCCGAATTACCTACTTTTAAGCCGCTATCGGCAAAGAGCCCACGTTTTTCAGTGTTTGATGATCCGAACTCTACACAGGTCCGGTCATAAGAAAATTCATCAGGAGGCGGCGCGACTGTGCTGAAGCTTTTCAGCTCAGCGCTGGGGGATAAAAAGCCACAAGCTCTGCAAAGAAAGTTTTCGAACGTGAGGGTGATTAAGGACATTCGAAATATCTTTTTATTTCTTTTGGTGTAAGGGGTCTGGGCAGCAGCTCTGTTATGCCTACCCGAGCCTCTCTGAAATAGTCTTGTTCATACTCGGAAAGCTGGACTGAAAATTCGCTTTGACAATTCGTTAGCAAATTCTGTTCAGCCTCGAATGCTTGGAATAGTGTTGTTTCTCTTGATGCGAGTTCTTGGACGGTATTCTTCTGGCCAATAAACACCCCAAAACGTGTTTTCAGCGACGTAGTGGTAATGCCAACTTTCAAGAAGGTTTTGTTCAGCGCAGCCAATTCAACATAATAAAGCAGCGCTGGCTTTTCCTTCTCGTCTGGATGGCGAGAAAAGTAAGTGTAGGTATATCTGCCCTTTAACTCCTCATCAGCGCATAGCCGGCAGCCTCCTGACAAATGGGAGCCGGGGGTTTGATAGAATATCCCATGGTACCTGCATTCAATGGCCACCTTTGAATGCATGTCGTTATATTCTACGTATTTGTAGTCATACCGCCCTCCGTGGAAATCATCTGCTAAGCTTTTCCACTTTTCAAAACGCGTTGCTTTTGACTTGTCGTGGGCCCTTTTTAGGCCTGCGTTTCGTTTTGATTGCGCAGCACGTAGACTACATTTCCCGCAGGCGAACGTTCGACCGTAAAGGTTGTCGAGATTTAATGTAAAACGCCCATGAGGTTTTTGGGCCGTGCAGAGAATTTCTATTCTGGCCTTTTTCCCTTCACCCATCACATCGATGACTTCAAAATCACCCTTCAGGGTCATTAGCCTTTTTCGTATTTCTTCAGCTGAAATTTGACTATTGTCTTTTGGTAACTCACGCATGCAGCTAGGGCAGGGATGTCTAGTTTGCATCGCAAGAATCGGTTTTCGAATGAAAAAGCCGTGTTTCTTACAACGCATCTCACAATCAAAATTTTGTCCAACGTAAGAGGCTATTTGTAAGGTAACCGCATTTTGCGATAGTTCAGTGATTCGAGCCGCCGACTTAAGAGCTCGTTCGTGCAACGTCCTCCTCGACTTAACGCGTTTGCCACATTCCTTACAGATAGCCTGCTTATTGATATGGCTGTCCGGGATCATGGTCACTTCACCATGGGACGGGCAAATCATCTTCATTTGCACCCGAGCAGATACGTAAGTGTCTTCTATATATTCGTAACGGTCGCCATGCACTGCGCGGGCATCGCTTACCATCTCGTCGAATGATTTCGTCAGGCTTTTTGCCGCCCGGTTTCTATTGCAAGTATTGCAGCCCGTAGGCTTCCTCGCAGGTGTCTTTGTAACGTGAAAGCCAGCGTGCACTTCTATTGGTCCACAGGCTGGGCAAATTATCGTGATGTTAGCGGTGCGCCCTTTGTAAACAGACTTACTGTAATCATATCGGTCGCCATGCAGGATTTTGGCTTTTTCAACCCATTCATCGGTTGTTAGTCTGCTTGGCATAATCGACCTCGAAACTAGCCAACCAACCTGAAATCTACCTCATATTTCATGAAGCGGATATTCGGAACTTGGTTAAGAGCATATTGCAGCTTCTCGTCTTGAGCGTGGGCAATGATGCAGCCGTTCACTGACTGTGCTGGGGAGCATAGATGCTCTTGCACCCAGCCCATGTAACGCAGGGTCTGTCCAACAACGACATCAGATGCGCGATCGCGCTTCAGTTCCAATACAAGAAAATCTGACTTGTCTTTGCTCAGCCCAAGAATGTCTACAGGGCCCGTTCCTGTTCTGAACTGTTGTCCAACTTGTTCTCCATTTTCTTCGTATATGTCGTACTGGTTGCCTATCGGCAGGTTGCGCCAATTCCTTACCAAGAAATCTTCTAGGTGTTTCTCGAACAGGAAAGAACTTTGGGATGCGGCAGGCTGATCCGGGTCTGCTTCCGATGCGCCACTAGTCTCAGCAACGATGTCTCTGATGTCTTCGATTGCAACGATCAGCTTAACGCACGAGTGGCCTTGCTGAGTAACGAACTCATCCTCAAAAGAGACGATGGCACCAGTGCCCAGAAAAGTGAAGGGGTGCGACTGATCCCACCTTGCGAAAAACAGTGGCCGGAGCTCGCCACTTAGCAGCTTCTGAAAAAGCGGCTGGTCAGATCGACTGTTAGGTTTGCCGAACCAGACGACAGTGCCTGTGCTCTCGTCATAATGATTATCGAAGTTGTGTCCTGTGCGGCCGGGCACGCCAATATTCATAAAGATAAAAAGATCAGATTCAATCCGCGCGTAACCTGTGGTCCAAGCTCCTCCGTTGGGAGGGTCTTCAGGGCGCGCGATGGCGGCGATCTCATCTCGTTTGTAAGTTACACCGCGCTTAAACATAGGCCTCGCTCTTCATCGATTATCCCCGGTCCAGCTAGTCAGGATATACCCCGAAATTACCCTATCCAAAAAAACATCCACAGCGTTGTTATGACTCTAGAATAGTCAGAACACGGCAGCGTAACATTGCTGTCATCAAAGTCACCCTGCAGTCCCTCTCGATTTGTCCCACCTGTCCCTATGACAAAAATCCGAGTGTGACACATTGCCGCATCACCTCTGATTCTGGAAAATAATAACCAACAAAAACAGTTGTTTGTGAAAATTAAAATAAGTAAGTGCTTTTTTTAAAACACAAAATAAGTAAGCGGTTGATCCTAGACCTGCACTGCCCACGTCGTCGGTAAATTCAACAAAGAAGGAGTTTTCGATGAATGAAAACGTTGGTGCCGGCGTGACGGTAAATACAGTATCACGAAACACAGAAATCGGACGCGCAGAGCGGTTCGTGGAGACGATAAAGCGAACTCATCGGTTCGTTTCCGAGACTAAAGAATGGCATGTCTGTGAGGACGGTGTCTGGCGAAAGACAGACGAGAAGAAGGTCCTTCACCAAGCCTTCCTGTTCATCAAGCAGGATGCCCAGCGGATTGCTGGCATGGAAGATGATCGCGACAGAGAAGAGGCGATTGTCGACTACCGGCGTTATGCGAACCGCTCTGGTGTGAGCAATGTGACCGTGCTTGCATCGGTACGTCTGCTGGCACAACTCGATGAGTTCGATACGGATGATGACGCCCTCAGTGTAAATGAGGGGTGGGTCGATCTCCGGACGAACAGGCGACACGGCATAGATGCCTCAAAGATGTTCAGCCTGTCATGTGCCGCACGATTTTCGCCATTTGATCGTGCCGAACTATGGCGCAAGACAGTGCATGAGGTGTTCGATGGCGATAAAGGCTTGATCGAATATTTCCAGAAGGCAGCTGGCTACAGCCTGCTTGGTGACAATCGGGAGCAGGTAATGTTTATCTGTCACGGTGCTGGCGCAAATGGTAAGTCGCTGCTGCTGGAGACTATCCGGGAAGTAGTAGGAACCTACGGTCAAACGGTTCCTGTGACGGCCTTGATGTCTGGAAAGTCGAACAGTGGCGGGGCTAACCCGGAGATAGCTCGTCTTCGAGGTGTTAGGTTCGCTCTCGCCTCCGAGACCGAGAAAGGTCAACGCTGGTCTGCGAACCGAATTAAGCAGCTGACTGGTGGCGACACTGTTGCGGCTCGCGCGCTCTATAAAGACGTGTCCGAGTTCAAGTCGAAGGCGACGATATGGGTGGCCTGCAACCACAAGCCAGAGGTGGACGCTGCGGACACAGCGATGTGGAGGCGTATGCGACTGGTCCCGTTTTTGCGGGTGTTTAAGCCTGAAGAACAGGATCCGAACCTGTCTGCAAAGCTCGCTGAAGAGCGTGACGGCATACTGGCTTGGATGCTTCAGGGGCTGGCAATGTACCGCGAGCAGGGGCTCACAGAGCCAGATGCGGTGGTCAAGGCAACGGCTAAGTATCGTGACGAGATGGACAGCGTGAAGCGGTTCCTCGAGACACAGGCTGAAGTTGTTTCTGACGGCAGGACGCCTTTGTCACGCATGAAGGAAGCCTATCAGTATTGGTGCCGTGATGAAGGTCTCCGTCCTCTGGCTGCGTCACAATTCAATGCATCTCTCGAGGAGCATGGCTGCGAGCAGAAGAAGTCTGGCAATCATCGTTACTGGTCAGGCATCAGGCTGATCGACAGGCTCGAAGACGACATGCGCGCCTGCGGACAAATATAGGTCTTAGGGACAAGTGGGACGGCAGGGCCTAAACCTTGCCGTCTCAACCTTCACTCGCTCAGCAAACGTGCCACCCTCCCGATATCTGCATGAGCGTATCGGAACAACTGACTGACGGTTTTGTGACCGGATAACAGTGCAACTTCAGGCGTGGTCAGACCTCGATCAAAGAGCCGAGAGATTGCCTCATGACGAAGATCGTGGAAGCGAACATCCTTTAAGCCAGCACGCCTCCTGACACGTTCGAATGCCAGCCGGACAGCATTAGCTGACAGGGGGAACACAGGTTTGCTGCAGTCACTTTTCATTGCTGCCAGAGTTGTATGAGCTCTCGCTGTGAGGGGAATGGTGCGGGACTTTCCGGTTTTGCTTCGGCGCACCAATAACTCACGGCGCTCAAAGTCAATGTCTTGCCACTCAAGCGCTAACAGCTCGCCGCGTCTCATCGCAGTTTCAATTGCAAGAATTAGTAACTCAGGCAGGTCGCTGGTTCGGCTCTGCTGTGCGGCCTCAATAAGTGCGCGTTCATTATCAGCCGTAATCCGCTTCACTACGTGCTCTGAGTTTTTAGGGAGCTGTATCCTTTGCAACAGAGACAAAGGGGACAGCCAATCCCACTCTCGCTCGGCGGTTGCACAGGCATGCTTCACTATATTCAGCTGACGCTTAAGGGTGGCTGGTTTTACGCTGGCTAAGCGTCTGTCGCGGTATTCGGCAATGGCCGCTGAGTTAATTTGGGGCAAGGGGTCGTTGACCCAAGCCTCCTTAAGCAACGTTTGTAGAACGATGCGTTCGGTGTCGTATGACCTTTTATGGGGTGTGATGTCTCTAAGATATCGAACCAGTATTTCCGCAAGATTGCAGGGTTCGTATTTGCTGCCCAGATACCTGCGTTGTTCAGCTAGCTCTTCTTCTTTTCGCGCCCACGATTTTGCATCGTTGAGCTTGCGGAAGCTTTGCGATCGGTTGTAGCTGCCAACCCTGATCTGCACCTGATATTTGCCGTTTCGGCGGCGTATAGAAGCCATGATAGCGGTTTCCTTGTGACCACAGTGTGACCGATCGGAAATCTCGCTAGGTACGTTTATGGGTAAGCCATTGAAAAGATTGGCGCACCCGAGAGGATTCGAACCTCTGACCTCTGCCTTCGGAGGGCAGCGCTCTATCCAGCTGAGCTACGGGTGCGCTGGGCGGCATGTTGCGCCGTTGCGGCGATATATACGCGCTTGCCGGGACAATGCCAAGCCATTTGCCATCCGTCCTGTCCCCTGTCCTGGCCGCCACGCAGCCTTATGATCTGCCCCGCGCCATGCCGGGCCACCGGTCCGGTCTCGAAACGATCAGGCCGCGCCGCCTGTCTTTTCCAGAAACACATCCTCGAGATCGGATTCAGCTGTGGTGATATCGCCAATCTGCAATCCGGCACCGGCCACGGCGGTGATAATCTCGGCGGCGCCGGTCTGCGCCGGATCATACCGGACCGAGATGCCGCCCTCGACAGGCTGCGCGCCAAGCGCGACAAGCGATGCCGGCATGTCCGCCGGCGCGCCACCGGCGATTGTCATCTGCAGTTCCTTGGTGCGTCCGCCGGCCATCAGCTGGTCCTTTGTCTGGTTGGTGATCAGCCGCCCATGATCGAGAATGGCGATACGGTCACACAGCGCCTCGGCCTCTTCGAGATAGTGTGTGGTCAGCACAATCGTCACCCCGGCATCGTTCAGGGCGCGGATATTGTCCCAGAGCCGCTGGCGAAGCGCCACATCGACGCCGGCTGTCGGTTCATCAAGAACAAGGATCGGCGGGCTGTGAACCATGGCCTTGGCAACAAGAAGCCGCCGCCGCATGCCCCCGGACAGACGCCGCGCATAGGTGTGCGCCTGTTCCGACAGCCCGACCATGTCAAGAATCTCGTCACTTCGCCGCTCCGCCGACCTTACACCGAACAGGCCGGCCTGGAATTCCAGCGTCTGACGCGGTGTGAAATAGGCGTCGATATTCAATTCCTGCGGCACGATCCCGATATTGGCCCGCGCCTGACGCGGATCGTCGTCAATGTCGGTGCCCCATATGCCAAGGGTGCCTGCCGATTTGATCACCGACCCGGCCATGATGTTGATAAAGGTCGACTTGCCGGCGCCGTTTGGCCCCAGAAGCCCGAAAATCGTGCCTATGGGAATGTCGAGATCGACACCGTCTAGTGCCTGTTTCGGTGCCGCGCCACCGCCGGAATACAGCTTGCGGATGCCGCGGGCGCGAATGGCAATACCGTCGGCCGGGGCATTCACGAAAGACTGGGTTATCGGCGGGTTCGGCTGGCTGGCCATAGGATCGTCACCTGTGGATATCATCTTGGCTGGAACGTCTGGTCACACATATATAGTCATCCACCGGGATCATCGAAAGCATGTCGTGCGGCCCGCCTGAATTTCGTCCCTCGATTTCGTCCCTCGATTTGCCGTCCCAATTTCAAGTTCGCAACTTCACAGCCACAGCTTCGCAATTGCATCGACCCCGTCAACTCTATAGATTTCACAGGGTGTAGATTTCAAAGGGCATGACGCTCTGGCCCGATGGCCGGCGCAATCTGTGATGACATTCAGGGGGATTATGGGCGGATGATGATGGCCAGCAACAATGATGGCGGCGCGCCGAATACGGACACCATTGCGGTCACGTCCGACCGGGTGGCCTGTGATGGAAATGGCGATGCGCTTGGCCACCCGCGGGTATGGCTGACACTTGGCACCGATGGTGAAATCGTCTGTCCCTATTGCTCGCGCCATTATGTGCGCGCCGGGGACGAGGATGATGCCTGACATCCGGACATTGCCCGTTCTTCCGGCGGCCATGCCGGTGCCGGCGGGTGTCGCCGCCGACAGGGTGGGTCTTTAGATGGCTGATCGTGACCAGCTGGTTCTGATCGACGGATCGGGCTACATCTTCCGCGCCTTTCACGCCCTGCCACCCATGACCCGCGGCGACGGCACGCCGGTCAATGCCGTGTTCGGGTTCACCGGCATGGTGATGAAACTTGTCGATGACCTGGCGCCAAGCCATGTTGCAGTGGTGTTTGATTCGGCCCGTCAGACCTTTCGCAACGACATCTATGCCGACTACAAGGCCAACCGTACCGACCCGCCGGAAGAGCTGGTGCCGCAGTTTGCGCTGGTGCGCGAGGCCACCGAAGCGTTGAGCCTGCCGCAGCTCGAGGCGCCGGGGTTCGAGGCCGACGACCTGATTGCGACCTATGCAAGCATGGCCGAGGCGGCCGGTCTGGAAACGGTGATTGTGTCGTCGGACAAGGATCTGATGCAGCTTGTGCGCGGCGGCGTGACGATGCTCGACCCGATGAAGCAGCGGCGCATCGCGGCGCCCGAGGTCGAGGAACGGTTCGGCGTCACGCCGGACAAGGTTGTCGATGTTCAGGCACTTGCCGGTGATTCAACAGACAATGTTCCCGGCGTGCCCGGCATCGGTGTGAAGACAGCTGCCGAATTGATCAACAATTACGGCGATCTCGACACTCTGCTTGGCCGTGCCGAGGAAATCAAACAGCCGAAACGGCGCGAGAACCTGATCAATTTTGCCGAGCAGGCCCGGATCTCCCGCGATCTTGTGCGGCTTCGCGATGACGCGCCGACCCCTTTGTCGCTGGAGGGTCTGCAACGCGGTGAACGGGATTTCGACAAGCTGAAGACATTCCTGGCCGAACAGGATTTCCGGCGGCTCTTGACCCGGATCGGGGCGGATGGCGAGACGGCCCGGGCCGCGCCCGCAATCCGGTCGATGGGGGGCACACCGCAACCCGCCGCGGCGCCGTCACACCCGCCGGCCCCGGTTGCCGGGGGCGCGGTCGACTATCAGCTGATCACCGACAGCAAGGTGCTTGCGGACTGGGCTGCAAGGGCGCGCCGACAGGGCTATCTGGCGGTTGATACCGAAACAAGTTCCCTGAACGCCGCGGCGGCTGAGCTTGTCGGCATTTCGATGGCGCTGGCACCGGGCCAGGCCTGCTATGTGCCGCTTCGCCACGGCCCGAAAACAGTGGCGGCAGACGGCCAGGCGGGACTTGACCTTGATGCCGATGCCACGGTGCCGGACCAGATTGCCTTCGCCGATGCGATGGCGATCCTGAAGCCGCTATTTGAAGACCCGGCGGTTCTGAAAATCGGACATAATTTGAAATATGACAGCCATGTCCTGCTTCGCCAGCACAATGGTGGCATTCATCTGTCGCCGGTGGATGACACGATGTGCCTGTCCTATGTTCTTGATGCTGGCCGAGTGAACAGCCATTCAATGGACTCGCTTGCCGGTCATTGGCTTGATCATACGACAATCAAATTCGAGGATGTCTGTGGCAAGGGGACAAAGCAGGTGCCCTTCGGCTCGCTGACGCCAGAGGCGGCGCTTGATTACGCGGCCGAGGATGCCGACATCACGCTGCGGCTGTGGCAGCTGCTGCGCCCGCGGCTGGCGGTTGAAGGTGTGGCGTCGGTCTATGAAAGGCTGGAACGTCCGCTGATCCCGGTGCTGGCGGCGATGGAAAATGCCGGCATCACCGTCAATCCGTCCATACTGGCACGGATGTCGAATGATTTTGCGACACGCATGGAAGCGTTGAACCGCGAGATCATTGATCTTGCCGGCGAGGATTTCAATGTCGGCTCGCCGAAACAGCTGGGTGAAATCCTGTTCGACAAGATGGGGCTGGAGGGAGGCAAGAAGGCCAAGACCGGTGCCTATTCGACCGCGGCAGACATCCTTGAGGATCTTGCCGCAAATGGTGTCGAGATCGCGTCGAAGGTTCTTGACTGGCGGCAATTGGCAAAACTCAAATCCAACTATGCCGATGCGCTTGTCGAGAGCATCCTGCCGGAAACCGGACGGGTTCATACCTCGTTCTCGATGGTTGGTGCCTCAACCGGGCGTCTGTCGTCATCCGACCCGAATGTCCAGAACATCCCGATCCGCACTGCCGAGGGGCGGCAGATCCGTACCGCCTTTGTGGCGGCAGCGGGAAAGAAACTGATCTCGGCCGACTACTCGCAGATTGAATTGCGGCTGGTCGCGCATGTCGCCGGCGAGGACAGCATGATCGAGGCGTTCCGCGCCGGTGTCGATATCCACGCCCGCACCGCCTCGCAGGTATTCGGGGTGCCGATCGACAGCATGGATGCCGAAACACGTCGCCGTGCCAAGGCAATCAATTTCGGCATCATCTATGGCATTTCCGGTTTCGGGCTGGCGCGCCAGCTTGGCATCAGACAGGGCGAGGCCCGCGATTTCATCAACGCCTATTTTGAGAATTTCCCGGGCATTCGATCCTATATGGAGCGGATCAAGCTTGAGGCGCGCGAGACCGGCCATGTCGAGACGCTGTTTGGCCGGCGGATCCATATCGGCGGAATTGCCGCCAGCAATCCGGCCCAGCGTGGCTTTGCCGAACGTCAGGCCATCAACGCCCCCATTCAGGGAAGTGCCGCCGACATCATCAAGCGGGCGATGATTCGCATTCCCGATGCCCTTGCCGCGGCCGGACTCGATGCCAGAATGCTGTTGCAGGTTCATGACGAGCTGATATTCGAGGCGGATGAAGCAAGCGCCGAGGATGCGGTGGTGGTGATCCGCCGGGTGATGGAGTCCGCCGCCGCGCCGGTGCTGGAACTGGCGGTGCCGCTTGTCGCCGATGCCGGTATTGCCGATAGCTGGGCCGAGGCCCATTGACCGGCGGCGCCGGGCGCTGTGCAGATACCCGGCCTGTTTGCGGCGGCATTGCGGCATTGCCGGCATAAAGCCGCCCTATCTTGGCCCTTTTTGGTGGCTAGACCGGCATCATGGTGGGTGGGGCGCGCCGCACCTGAATTGGATCCGACGATGGGAGAATTGGCATGGGAACGCGGATTGCGCTTGTCGATGATGACCAGAATATTCTGACCTCGGTGTCGCTGACGCTTGAGAATGAAGGCTTTGAGGTTGATTGCTACCATGATGGTGAGACAGCGTTGCGCGGCCTTGGCCGTCGCCCTGTCGAGCTTGCCGTTCTCGACATCAAGATGCCCCGCATGGACGGGATGGAACTGCTTCAGAAAATCCGAGGAAGTTCCAGCCTTCCGGTCATTTTCCTGACCAGCAAGGATGATGAGCTTGACGAGGCGCTTGGCCTCGGGATGGGGGCTGACGACTACATCACCAAACCGTTCTCGCAGCGTCTGCTGATTGCGCGGATCCGCGCCGTGCTGCGACGGGCGAGCCATGATGGCATGGATATGACCGCGCCGAACATGATTCGCCAGGGTGATCTGCTGATGGACCCTGACCGCCATCTGTGCAGTTGGAAGGGCGAGGAAGTCAAACTGACGGTGACCGAATTCCTGATTCTTCAGGCGCTTGCCTCGCGGCCGGGCATGGTCAAGAACCGCGACCAGCTGATGGATGCCGCCTATGGCGAATCCGTCTTTCTCGATGACCGGACGATCGACAGCCACATCAAACGGCTGCGCCGGAAAATCAGGGCTCAGGATTCGACATTCGACAATATCGAAACACTTTACGGCATAGGGTATAAATATCGGGCATAACAGGCTGGACGAGGCCGGACGCTGGTCAGGTGACCGCGACGATCGGGTCATCCGGCACAGGGCTTGCTCGTGGGGTGGCCAGTAGTGGCCAGCAATGGCCAGCAATGGCCAGCAATGGATGGTGCCGGCAGTGAAGGCGAAGGTGAAATCTTTGATGCGGCGGTTGCTGGCACGCGGGGCCATTGGCAGGCCGCTGGTGCGGCTGCGCTTTCGGATGAGCCGTCTCAGCACCCGGATCATGGCGATCATGCTGGTGCCGCTGGTCCTGTTCTTCATCGGCCTGTTTTCCATCGACCAGTACCGCACCACCCTGATCAGGTCTGAATTCACCGCGCTGGAACGCCAGGGATTTACACTGGCGCGCTCGCTGGCGCTGGCCCAGTCCGAGATTGATGGCGGGCTGGCGCGCCGGCGGCTGTCGCCGGAAACGATGAACCACCTGCTGCCGCTTGTTGGCTATGGAACCGAATTGCGGGCGCGCGTCTTCCGTCATGATGGCTGGCTTCTTGCGGATACGGCGCGGGCCGGCGATGGCGGTGGCGGCGCGCGGTTGCGTCGCCGCGAGGCGCGTGGCCCGTGGCAGCGGTCGTCGGACTATTTCCAGGCGATCATGCGCCGGGCCGGCAGCATGATCGGAAGCAATCTGGCATTGCCGGTATACCGGGAACGTGCGCGTCAGCGTGCCAATGACTATGACGAGGTGCTGATGGCGCTGGCCGGCGAGCCGTCACGCCAGCTTCGCCGCGACCCGCGCGGACGTCTGGTGTTGTCGGTGGCGGTGCCCATTCAGGATCTGCGGCTTGTCCGCGGGGCCCTGATGGTCAGTATTGGTGGCGGCAAGATCGAAGACGAAATCGCCGACGTCAATGTGGTGTTCATCCAGCTGTTCGGAATTGTCCTGATGATCACCATTGGTCTCAGCATCTATCTGGCCCGTTCCATAACGGTGCCGATCACCTATCTTGCCAATGAAGCGGACAGTCTGCGGCGAAGCCGGGATCTGTCGGCGCGCATGCAGCGGTTGCCGCGCCGCCGAGACGAGATCGGCAAGCTGTCCGAATCGCTGATTGATCTGACGGACGAGTTGCAGAAACGCATGGCGGCGACTGCCGGCTTTGCGGCGGATGTGGCGCATGAACTGAAAAACCCGTTATCTTCGCTTCGCAGCGCTGCCGAGACGATCAGCCGGATTTCGGATCCCGAGCAGCAGCAGAAGCTGATGGGTGTCATCCTTCGTGATGTTGCGCGTCTCGACAGGCTGATCAGTGATATTTCGCGGGCGAGCCGGCTGGACAATGAAATGGCGAGCGAGTCGGCCCGTGTAATCGACCTTCGCGATCTGGTGACAAATTTTGTCGAGGCGCGGCAGACCACCACCGAAAGTCACCGGCTTGTGGCACATGTCGCCGACGATCCGGTGACAGTGTCGGTGCAGGATGGACGAATTGTCCAGATACTGGACAATCTGCTTGGCAATGCTGTGTCGTTCGCGCCTGTCGACAGTCAGATCACCTTTGCCGTTGATATGGCCGAGAGTGGCATGGCACGCTTGCAGGTTCGTGATCAGGGGCCGGGAATTCCGCCCGGACGGCTTCAGGAGATATTCAACCGTTTCTATTCCGAACGCCCGGCAAGCGAGGCTTTTGGAGAGCATTCCGGGCTTGGATTGTCGATTGCGCAGCAGATTGCGCATGGCTATGGCGGCGATCTGGTCGCGTCGAATGACCAGGGTGCCTGCTTTACGTTGACCCTGCCATCGGTGCGGAGCTAGTTCGCTGTTGCAACGCTGGTGAAATTGCTAGGATGATGTGATGGATGCTGACCTGCCAAGATTGATCCTGATCACCGGTGCCTCGGGCGCGGGCCTGTCAACAGCGCTCAAGATACTCGAGGACAGCGGCATGAAGGCTGTCGACAATCTGCCGCTGGCGATGATCGATACGCTTGTCGCGCTTGAGGTTGAGACCGGTGGTCGCAGCCTTGCCATCGGGCTTGATGCCAGAACGACAGGGTTCTCGGTTGAGGCTGTGGAAAGGCTGGTCCGCAATCTGCAGCGCAAATTCCCGGATCAGTTCACAACGGTCTATCTTGCCGCCGCGCAGGACGATCTGCTTCGGCGTTTCAACGCAACACGGCGCCAGCACCCGCTTGCCAACAGCAGTGATTCGCTTGCCGATGCGATCGCGGCGGATCTTGACCGGATGGATGAGATAGCCCCGCTTGCCGACATCAGGCTTGATACCACCAGCACGAAACCCTCGGACCTTCGCCAGTCATTGCTGGCCAGTCTGGGAATGGCCGAACCCTTCCAGATCAGCCTGCGGTTGATGAGCTTTTCCTATCGTCGGCGTATTCCCGACCATAGTGACATGGTGATCGATATGCGCTTTGCGGAGAATCCGCATTGGGACATCGCGCTTCGCGCCAAGGATGGGCGCAGTGAGGAGGTTGCCGGGTTTCTGAATGAAGATGAAAAGGCGATCTCGGTTCTCGGATCCCTCAAGGCGATGCTGGGCGAAATGCTGCCGCGAATGTCGCGTGAAGGACGGCCTGTGCTGACCATCGCTTTTGGATGTACCGGTGGACAGCACCGGTCGGTCTGGGCTGCCGAGACAATGGCCGGTTGGCTTCGCGAGACTGGCTACAATGTGAAGGTGGCGCATCGCGAGCTTGGGGTGCCGGGCTGACCGGTCGCCGGTCAAGCAGCTTTCCATGCTGTCCGATATCTGATATGCCACCGGCTGAATCCATTGCAATCCACTGAAGAGATGTCTGATGTCCAATGATTATATTGTGACCGACCTTGGTCTGGCTGACTGGGGGCGCAAGGAACTGTCGATCGCCGAGACCGAAATGCCTGGCCTGATGGCGCTTCGCGACGAGTTTGGCGCGGCAAGGCCGCTCAAGGGTGCCAGGGTGGCCGGTTGCCTGCATATGACGGTGCAGACAGCGGTGCTGATTGAAACGCTGGTGGCGCTTGGTGCCGATGTCCGCTGGGCGTCCTGCAACATCTTTTCGACACAGGATCAGGCCGCCGCGGCGATCGCCGCCGCCGGTGTGCCGGTATTTGCCAAAAAGGGCGAAACCCTTGCCGAATACTGGGAGTATGTCGATCGGATTTTCGACTGGGCCGATGGCGGCACCGCCAATATGATCCTGGATGATGGTGGCGATGCCACCATGTATATCCTGCTTGGGGCCCGTGCCGAGGCCGGTGAAGAGGTGCTTGCGACGCCGGAAACCGAGGAAGAGGAATTCCTGAAGGCGCAGATCCATACCCGTCTGGCAAGCAGCCCGGGATGGTTCACCCGCCAGCGTGATGCCATCAAGGGTGTGTCCGAGGAAACCACAACAGGCGTGTTGCGGCTGTATCAGCTTGCCGAGGCGGGCGGGCTGCCATTCCCGGCCATCAACGTCAATGACTCGGTTACCAAGTCGAAATTTGACAATCTTTATGGCTGCCGCGAGTCACTTGTCGACGGCATTCGCCGTGCCACCGATGTGATGCTGGCTGGCAAGGTCGCCGTTGTCGCGGGCTATGGTGATGTCGGCAAGGGGTCGGCGGCATCGCTTCGTCAGGGCGGCGCCCGTGTGATGGTGACCGAAATCGATCCGATCTGTGCGCTTCAGGCGGCGATGGAAGGCTATGAGGTTGTCACCATGGAGCAGGCGGCACCAAAGGCCGATATCTTTGTCACCGCCACCGGCAACCGCGATGTCATCACGCTTGATCACATGCGCGAGATGAAGGACCGTGCCATCGTCTGCAACATCGGACATTTCGACAATGAAATTCAGGTGGCCTCGCTGCAGAACATGAACTGGTCCGAGGTGAAGCCGCAGGTTGACGAAGTTGAATTCCCCGATGGCAAGCGGATCATCATGCTGGCAAAGGGTCGGCTGGTGAATCTTGGTTGTGCGACGGGTCATCCGTCATTTGTGATGTCCGCCTCCTTCACCAACCAGGTGCTGGCGCAGATGGAACTCTGGAATGAGGGTGACGGTTACGAGAACCGTGTCTACACCCTGCCGCGCCATCTCGATGAAAAGGTGGCGGCGCTGCATCTTGCCAAGGTTGGCGCGACACTCTCGACACTGAACAACGAGCAGGCTGCCTATATCGGTGTCGAACAGCAGGGTCCGTTCAAGAGCGAGCAATATCGCTACTAGCCATGGCCCGGCTTGACCTGAAGATCGATGGCCCAGCCGCAACCGAGCGACTGGGCCATTTCATTGCGGCCAGTCTCGGGGCAGGCGATGTGGTGGCACTGGAAGGACCGCTTGGCGCGGGCAAATCTGTGCTTGCACGGGCAATCATCCGCCATGTCTGCCCGCATGAGGATGACATACCAAGCCCCACCTTTACCCTTGTGCAGACCTATGAGCCGGCTGACGGTCCGGCGCTGTTGCATTTTGACCTTTACCGGCTGGACACACCCGAGGATGCGCTGGAACTCGGTATTGAGGATGCGTTTATCGACTCGATCTGCCTCGTTGAATGGGCGCAGCGCCTTGGCCCCTATCTGCCGCGCACCGCGTTGACTGTATCCATGCAGCCGGTTCCGGATATGCCGGAATCCCGGATCATCTCGTTTGACGGGGGGGTGAGGTGGCAGCCGGTTCTGACAGCTGTCGAGGCTGCGATCAAGAAAGACAGCTGACGGGATTTTGATCCTCTGACACTCGTCTTGAAGGACGGTTGCCTGTATGATTGCGGGATGACCGACCCGTCCCCTGCGCGCACCCTTCATGTCATTCCTGCCGGTGTTCCCTTTGCCACGACGCTGGCTGCCGGCATCATCGATCTTGCCGAGACAAGCGAACAGCTGGCCCGGGCCACGGTTCTGGTGCCGTCCCGGCGCGCCGCCCTGTCGCTTCGTGCGGCCTTTCTTGAAATAAAGGGTGATGACGCCACGCTGCTGCCACGCATTGAGCCGATTGGCGATGTCGAGGAGGATGCGCCCGAAATCCTTGAATTCGCGGCCGACGGCGCGGCGCTGCCTCCTGCGATGGACAGCCTGTGCCGGCAATTGTGGCTGGCGCGGCTTCTGCAGGGGTTCGCGATGGGCGGTGTGACCCCGACCGCCCCGCAGACGATGCAGCTGGCGGATTCGCTGGCGCGGCTTCTTGATGCGCTGTGCAATGCCGATTCGACGCCCGATGAGCTTGCCGGGCTGCTTCCCGACCGGTTTTCACGCCACTGGCAGGATATTCTGAAGCTGCTGACCATCCTGATCGACCGCTGGCCGGCCATTCTCGCAGAACAGAGCGTGCTTGACCCGGCTGACAGGCGTAACAGGCTGATCAGGCTTCGCTGCGAGGCCTGGCGTCGGGCGCCGCCACGGGATCTCGTGGTCGTGGCGGGCTCGACCGGCACTTTTGCGGCAACACGCGAGCTGATTGCCGCCGTTGCGGCGCTGCCGAACGGACATGTGGTGCTGCCGGGCCTTGATCATGGCGCGGCTGATCACTGGCAGCAGATTGAACAGGATGCCGGTCATCCCCAGCATCAGCTGTCGGTGCTGCTTGGCGCTCTTGATGCGGTGCCGGGTGATGTCGTCCTGTGGCAGGCTGCCGGTGGTCTCGTCGAGGCTGGTGCCATGCGACGCGAGCTGATGCGCGAGGCCTTCAAACCGGCGGCTCTCAGCGCCGACTGGCGTCTGTTGGGAACGACCAAACCCGACCTTGGCCGTGACGCGCTTGACGGGCTGTCGATTGTGGAATGCGGCACCAGGGCCGAGGAGGCAGGTCTGATTGCCATTGCCATGCGCGAGGTGCTGGAGACGCCGGGCCGGACCGCGGCCCTTGTCACGCCTGACAGACAGCTTGCCGAGGCAGTCATCGCGGCGCTGCAACGCTGGCGGATCGAGGTCGATGATTCCGCCGGTCGGCCATTGGCGGGCTGCCCCGTCGGCGGCTTTCTGCAAACTATGGTGACGATGGTTGCCGAGTCATTTGCGCCTGTGCCAACACTGGCCTTTCTAAAGCACCCGCTTGTGGCTGGCGGGATGACACCTGCCGCATTCAGGTCACGTCTTCGCGAACTTGAACTGGCGGCGCTGCGGGGATACCGACCGGCGGAAGGCCTTGCCGGGATCCGCGAGCGCATCGCCGACAATGATGAATTAAGCGGCTTTTTCGATGCACATATCGCGGCCCCGCTGACGCCCCTCATTGATGCCTGGACGGCGCCGTCGCCAGACCTTGCATCACTGGCGCGCGGTCTTGGCGCTGCTGCCGAGGCGCTGGCGGCGCGCCGCTGCGAGGATGATGGCAGTATCGATCTTGCCGATGGCGCGCTGCATATCTGGAAGGATGAGGATGGCGATGCCGCGGCAAAGCTTCTTGCCGCGGTGGCCGAACATGGCGCTGTCTATGCCGCCGACCCGGCATCCTTCCCGCAAATCCTGGCCCAGCTGATGGCCTCAAAGACGGTACGGCGGCGCTGGCAGACACATCCCCGTCTTGCCATTCTTGGCCCTGTCGAGGCACGGATGCAGAGCGCCGACAGGGTGATCCTCGGTGGCTTCAACGAGGGAAACTGGCCGCCGCGCCCCGAAATCGACCCGTGGATGAACGCCGAAATGCGGCAGGCTGCCGGGTTGCAGCCGCATAACTGGCGGACCGGGCTGAGCGCGCATGATGTATGGATGGCCACCACAACGCCGGAAGTCATCATCACCCGGTCGCTTCGTGACGGTGATGCGGTAACAACGCCAAGCCGCTGGTTGCAACGGCTTGGTGCGGTGCTTGGCGCTCTGCGGATTGATCAGGCGGTCGATGATGGCCAGCGCTGGCGCGACCAGCTGGTGGCGCTGACCCCTGTGCCGCCGATGACGCCCTGTCCGCGCCCCCGGCCGACGCCGCCTGTCAGCGCGCGCCCCAGACGGTTCTCGGCGACCGAGATCGATGACTGGATTGCCGATCCCTATAGCCTGTATGCCAAGCGGGTTCTTGGCCTGCGACAGCTTGACGATATTGACAGGCCGATTGATGCGGCGCTTCGCGGCAATCTTGTTCACGACACATTGGCCGCCTTTCTTGCCGCCTTTCCGCGCGGCGCGCTGCCGGAAAATGCGCTGCAGGAACTTGGTGCCATCGCGCGGCGCAAATTCGACCCCTACTGGCAGATTCCGACCGTGCGGCATTTCTGGTGGCCGGCCTTTCAGACAATGGCAGCCTGGTTTGTCGAGACAGAGTCGCGTCGCCGGTCCGGCCTTGCGGACAGCCATGCAGAGGTTCGGGGAAGCATAGAGCTGGATGCGCCCGACGGAGCGGTCACCTTCACCGCCCGCGCCGACCGCATCGACCGGTTTGCCGATGGTGGTCTGGCCGTTCTCGATTACAAGACGGGTCGTGCCCCGACCGCCAGCGAGGTGGCTATGGGACGGCGAACGCAGCTGGTCATAGAGGCTGTGATAGCCGCCCATGGCGGGTTTGCCGGAATCACGGCGGCAGAGGTTCTGGAAATGGAATATTGGCGGCTGACAGGCAAGCGTGATGAGCCGGGGTCGCGAAACCCGGTGCGACCGCCTGATTTCGATGCGGCGGCGGCGCGTGACAGTCTTGCCGGTCTTGCCGCGCGATTTGACGATCCGGCAATGCCCTATGCCAGCCGCCCCGATCCGCAGCTTGGCGCGGCATTTCCACTTTATGACCATCTGGCGCGGGTTGATGAATGGCGGATCGGCGAAGCGGGGTCGGTGCCGGCTGGCTCGCCGTCACTGTTCGATGACGGCCCGCCGCCAAAGCCCGGCTTTGATCCGGCTGTGGCCAGCGAGGCATCGGCAAGGCAGGCGGCGGCATCCGACCCTGAAAGTTCGGCGCTTGTGTCGGCCAACGCGGGAACAGGCAAGACCAAGCTTCTGACAGATCGCGTGCTGCGGCTGATGCTGAACGGTGCCGCGCCGGACAGCATCCTGTGCGTCACCTATACACGCGCGGCGGCCGCCGAAATGCGAAACAGGATTTCGGCACAGCTGGCGAAATGGGCCATAGCATCGGGGGCGGCGCTTCGTGAAGACCTTGCCGGCATGGGAATTGTGACGCCCACGCAACAGATGCTGGCCCGGGCGCGGAGCCTGTTTGCCGAAACCCTTGATAATGATGACGGGCCGCGGGTCGAGACAGTGCATTCCTTCTGCCAGTCGGTGTTGCGCCGCTTTCCCATCGAAGCCGGGATCATGCCGCAGGCCGAACTGGCGGATGAATTCGAGCAGGCGCGCCTGAAGTCGCGCGCGCGCGACAATCTGCTGATGGGCAGCGACGCCGACCTTGCGCGGCACATTGCCCTGCTTGCGGAACAGACCAGTGAAGGCAATGCCGAGACAGTGTTGAAGGAATTGCTGGACAAGGAAGATCGGATTGGCGAGCCCCTGTTGCTGCAGCAGCTGGAGCGGCATTTCATCGAGGATTGCGGCATCGACACCGACCTTGACCTTGATCAGATGATCACAACGGTGGTCGGCGGCCTCGACGAGGAGGGGCTGCGCGCCACCGCCATCGCGCTTGAGGCAAGCGGCGTCGACAGGCACATCAAACGGGGCTCCCGCATCACCGCATGGCTTGGCGAGACCGCCTCATCACGTGGCCGGCATATCGACAGGCTGATCGAGGCGCTGTTCACATCGGGACGCCCGATGGCTGATCGCAGCCTGTCAAACGCCGCCATCAGAGAGGCCTTTCCCGCAATCATGGCGGTTCAGCAGGCAACCCAGCAGGCACTGGCACCGGTATTGGCGGCGCGGGCCGGATTGCGATGCTGGCAGCTGACAACCGCGCTGTATCAGGTTGGCATCGCCTTTCAGGCCGAATATGCGGGATTGAAGGCCCGGCGCGGGCTGCTTGACTATGATGATCTGATCACACTGACCAACAACATGCTGGCCGATGGCGAGGCGGCACAATGGGTGGCGTGGAAGCTTGATAATGGCATTCGCCACATGCTTCTTGACGAGGCGCAGGATACCAGCCCGGCACAATGGCAGCTTCTGCGAAGACTGAGCGATGAATTTTTTGAAACAGCGGCAGGTGACGACAGGCCAAGAACCCTGTTTGTGGTTGGTGACTTCAAACAGTCGATCTATTCCTTTCAGGGGGCTGACCCAACGGTCATGGGCCAAAACCGGCTTGACCTCCGGGACCGCGCCGCCGCGCACCATGCGCCACTGCGCGAGGTTGGGCTTGATGTGTCCTTCCGGTCAGCACGCCCGGTTCTCGATCTTGTGAACCTCGCCGTCCCCGACCTTGCCGGTATCACCGACCCGCGCATGCCGGGGTTCCAGGCGCATCGCTCGGCCCGTGCGGATGCTGGCGGGTTTGTGGAAATCTGGCCTGTCATCAGCGATGACAGCGAGGCACCGCTGGCACCGTCATTTGCCCCGCCCGACATCAGCCAGCCTCGTGACTCGGCGGCGCTGTCGGCGACACGGCTTGCCGAACAGCTTGCCGGCTGGATCGGCACAAGGCTGTTGCCGTCGGGCAGGGCGATGCGCGCCGGTGACATCATGATTCTGCTTCGCAAGCGGGGGCGCTATCACAGGCTTGTCCTGGCGGCGCTTCAGCAGGCCGGCATTCCGGTTGCCGGTGCCGATCGCATGAAGCTGGAGGACCAGATCGAAATCAAGGATCTGCTGGCGCTTGGTGACGTGATGCTGCTTCCCGAAGATGATCTGCAACTGGCGGCGGTGCTTAAATCGCCGCTGTTTGGCGTGGATGAGGAATCGCTCTTCCAGCTTGCCTATGATCGGGGACAACGCAGCCTGCACAGCCGGCTGATGGCACATGCCGGTGCCGCCACCGCATTGGGGCAGGTGGCGGACCGCCTGCAGCATTTCCGGAACCTTGCCGACAAATTGTCGGTGTTCGCTTTCTACAGCGCGGTTCTGACCGAAACACGGCAGGATTTCCGGCGTCGGCTTGGCGCGGCGGTTGACGAGACGCTGGATCACTTCCTTGGTCTGGCACAAAGCTTTGGTGCCGGGGGCGGGGTGTCGCTGACATCGTTTCTTGCCGAGCTGCGCGGCAGTGGCGGCGAAGTGCGTCGCGACATGGATGGCGCGGCTGTCAATGAAGTGCGGGTGATGACAATTCATGGTGCCAAGGGGCTTGAGGCACCGGTGGTAATCCTGCCCGACATGCTGGAGCCCGGTGGTGTTGCCGACCAACTGGTCCGCGATCCGCAGAGCGGATTTGTCTATTGGGCGCCGGGCGCGGCACGTCCGGAATTTGTTGCGGCTGCCCGCGATGGTGCGCGCGAGCGTGGCAGAGAGGAGGAAAACAGGCTGCTCTATGTGGCGTTGACCCGTGCCCGTGACGGAATCATCATCGGCGGCTGGCAGGCACCGCGCCGCCGCCGGCTCGAGGGAAGCTATTATGAACATCTGCTGACACAGATCGGATCCATGCCGGGCGTCGTCGAGATCGAGGGTGGCGGGTTGCGTGTGGAAACGGCGGGCACCATTGATCCCGTATCTCCCGGACTGCCAACGCCGCCACGCCGGGAGGAACGCCGGGACATTCCTGAATGGCTGTTTCACATCGCACCGGACGAGCCAAGGCCGCCACGCCCGTTGCGGCCGTCGGCGGCGGATGGTGCTGCCGCGGCGACAAACGCTCCGGGAACAAGGTTCTCGACCGCCACCACGGCGTTGGCACGGGGACGGCTGGCACATCGGATGTTCGAGATACTGCCGCAGATTGCGGCTGACCGACACGACTCCGTTATCGATGCGATGATCGCCGCCCAGAGGGACGTGCCGACAGACACCGCGCTGGCATTGTCGGGCGAGGTGCGGCGGGTGCTGGCGCTGCCCGAACTGGCGGCTCTGTTCGGGCCGGATGCCCTGGCCGAGATTTCCGTCAGCGGTGTTGTTGCGGGGTTTGGCGTTGCCGGCCAGATCGACCGCCTCCATGTGGATGCCGAGCGGGTGTTGATCGGTGATTTCAAGACCGGGCCCCGGCCTGCGGCAACGCCGGATTCCTATGTTCGGCAGATGGCGCTTTACGCAGCCCTTCTGGCGCAGATCTATCCACAGCGTGATATCGAAACCTGGATCATCTGGACCGAGGCGGCAGCGGTAGAGGTGATTGCGCCGGGTGCGCGCGACGCCGCACTTGCCGCGCTTGGAGACGCTGCCACGCCTTGACGGGTGGGAGTCCCGCTCCTACTTTGAACATGTGGGCACAACCTGCGATTTCGACTTTCAAGGGGGCATCAGACGATGGCGACAATAAAGACAACTGACAGCGATTTTTCTGTCGACGTCCTGCAGGCCGACCGGCCTGTTCTTGTTGATTTCTGGGCGGAATGGTGCGGCCCCTGCAAGGCGATCGGGCCGGCGCTGGAAGAATTGAGCGATGCCCATGGCGAGGCGATTTCCATCGTCAAGCTGAACATCGACGAAAATCCGCTGACGCCGCAGCAATATAATGTGCGTGGCATCCCCACATTGCTGATCTTCAAGAATGGCGAGGTCGTTGCCGAGAAAATCGGCGCTGTGCCGAAATCCCAGCTTGAGGCATGGATCACCGGCACCATCGCCTGATCATCCGCATGGCCCGATGTCAGTCGGGAAGGCTGGCATTCTGCGCCAGCACATGACCTGCCAGATATAACGACCCACAGATCATGACAGGCAGCCCTGAATCCGCGGGGCCGTCTGCCAGCTGTTTCAGTGCGTCGGCAACCGACCTGGCACTCTGTGCTGCTGGAAAGCTGTGTTGTGCGGCCCGCGCCAGATCAGCGGCGGACAGGCTGGCGGGCTGATCCGGAATCGCAACGCACTGAAGCGATGCCGCAAGAGGCGCGATGCGGTGCAGGAATTCATCGGCTGGCCGGGTGTCGAGAGCGCCGCAGATGAAATGCCATTTTCGCGCATCGATTCCCGGCAGCGCGGCGGCCAGCGCGTCCGCCCCATGCGCGTTGTGTGCGCCATCGATCCAGACCGGGCGCTCGACAAGCCGGCTCAAGGGTCCGCTGGAAAGCCTCTGCAGCCGTCCCGGCCAGATGGCGCTCTGGACACCGGCGGCAAGATCGTCATCGGCAAGGTCCGGCAGGACACAAACAAGTGCCGCAACGGCAAGCGCCATATTTGCCTGCTGGTGGGGACCGTGAAGCGACGGGGCCGGAAGCCGGATGCGCCGTGTGCCCGCGGCGCTGTGCATATCGATATCAATGCCGCCATCCCGGTTCGGCGTCCAGCCGATGTCGCGTCCAAGCGCCGTCACTTCGGTGCCGAGGTGGGAGGCGTATGTATCAAGGGCCGCCATCACCTGCGGCTGCTGGGCGGCGCTGAAACAGGGAACGGACCCGCGCATGATGCCGGCTTTCTGGCTGGCAATACCGGCCAGATCGCTGCCAAGGAAATGTTCATGATCGCGCGCCACCGGTGTGATGATCGTGGCCGCTGGCGTTGACAGCACATTTGTCGAATCCAGCATGCCGCCAAGGCCGGTTTCGAGAAGCAGAAGATCAGCCTCGACGCGCGAAAACGCCAGAAAGGCGGCGGCAGTCGTCACCTCGAAGAATGTGACCGGCATGTCGCCATTGGCGGCCTCGACCTCTTCGAGAAGGCTGGCAAGCTCGCCATCACCAATCAGATTGCCTGCCAGCCGGATCCGCTCGTTGAAGCGGCACAGATGCGGCGATACATAGCAATGAACCCGCAAACCGCCGGCTTCGGCCATGGCCCGCATCAGCGCGATGACGGATCCCTTGCCGTTGGTACCGGCAACATGGATGACCGGTGGCAGACGGTGATGTGGGTTGCCGAGCCTGGCAAGAAGGTCAAAGGTGCGGTCCAGTCCCAGATCAATCAGCTTTGGATGAAGTGACGTCAACCTGGTCAGCGCATCACTGGCGCGCTGTGTATCGTCCGGAGATGGAGATGACGGCATCAGGCGGCCCTTGTGGCCTCGCGCTGATCCATCAGGAAGCCGAGAATGCGACCGATATAGGATGGCTGCTCGGCGCGCGGAATCACCGCGTCGACCATTCCGTGATCCTGAAGATATTCGGCGGTCTGGAAATTCTCGGGGAGCTTTTCTCGGACGGTTTCCTCGATCACCCGCCGGCCGGCAAATCCGATAATGGCACCGGGTTCGGCGATCTGCAGGTCGCCAAGCATGGCAAAGGACGCGGTGACACCGCCGGTTGTCGGGTGGGCCAGCAACACAATATGCGGCAGACCCGCTGCACGAACCTTCTCCACGGCCAGGATCGTGCGTGGCAGCTGCATCAGTGACAGCACACCTTCCTGCATGCGCGCGCCGCCGGTCGACGGCACCGTGATCAGCGCGGCATCCTGCGCCACCGCGGTTTCGGCGGCGGCGATGATGCCATTGCCGACCATGCGTCCCATCGATCCGCCCATGAAACGGAAATCGAAGGCGGCGATGACGGCCTTGCGACCCCCAATGCGGCCATGCGCGACAGCGATCGCGTCCTTGACCCCGGTCTTGGCGCGGGTGTCCTTCAGCCGGTCCGCATAGCGGCGCGAGTCGCGGAATTTCAGCGGGTCGTCGGCAATCGCCGCCAGTTCGACCTTTTCAAAACCTGCATCATCAAAAATCATCGCGAAGCGTGCTTCGGGTGGCAATGGCGCGTGATGGCCGCAGGTCGAACAGCAATTGTTTGCCTGTTCGAATTCGCGGTGAAAGATCATCTGGCCACAGGCCTTGCATTTGACCCACAGATTGTCAGGAACGTCATTGGAGGTGACAAGCGCCTTGATCTTCGGCAGCACCGCGTTGGTGATCCAGTTCATCTAACAGGCTCCCTTTCCCGGGTATGGTCCGCGCAGATATGGCAGATGACGATCATCTCCGACCCTCATGCCGATGTTTCATCTCCGGCGGCCGGCAGCCGCCACGCCTTGTGCAAGATCGCCAACAAATGCGGCAATTTTGGACACGATTTCCGGCGTTCCCCGGCCATCCTTGTCAAGATTGTCCGCGATGATGTCGACAACGGCAGATCCGACAATGGCGCCGTCAGACAGGCTGGCAGCCTCGCCGGCCTGGTCCGGTGTCCGGATCCCAAAACCGGTGACAATCGGCAGGTCGGTTGCGGCCGAAATCCGGCTATAGGCAGCTGAGATACTGTCCGCAGCAGCGCTTTGCGTGCCGGTAATGCCGGTAATGGCAACATAATAGACAAAGCCGCTGGCGGTGCCGAGAACGACAGGCAGGCGCGCGGCATCGCTTGTCGGGGTGACAAGGCGGATGAAATCCAGCCCCGCCTCGCGCGCTGGCAGACACAGCTCGTCATCCTCTTCCGGCGGCAGGTCGACGACAATCAGCCCGTCAACCCCGGCCGCGACAGCATCGGCAAGGAAGGCATCGACACCATAGATGTAGATCGGGTTGTAATAGCCCATCAGAACCAGCGGCGTATCGGGATGTCGGGCCCGGAACCCGCGCGCCATCTCCAGCGTTCCGGCAAGCGTCATTCCAGCCGACAGCGCCCGCAGCGAGGCGGCCTGAATGGCCGGTCCATCTGCCATCGGGTCGGAAAAGGGCATGCCAACCTCGATGATGTCTGCCTTGGCCGCGACCAGCGCGTCGAGAATGGCACCGGATGTTTCGGCGTCGGGATCGCCGGCCGACACAAACACACCGAGAACGCCGCGGTTTTCGGCGTGGGCATTGGCAAAGGCAGCTTCGATTCGTGAAGTCATTTTCAGGGTCTTTCCGTCTTGAATGGCGGCCCGTTCGGCTGGCCGCGTCTGATGGCTCAAAGCTTGCCGCGTTCCTCGAGCATCGGCAGCACCGCACCAAGGTCCTTGTCGCCGCGTCCACACATGTTGAGGATCACGATCTCGTCCTTGTCCATGTCGCCGATGATCGTGCCGACAAAAGACAGGGCGTGCGATGGCTCAAGCGCCGGGATGATGCCTTCCAGGCGTGAACACAGTTGGAACGCATCAAGCGCCTCTTCGTCCGTGGCGCTGACATATTCGACCCGTTTCATATCATGGAGCCATGAATGTTCCGGGCCGATCCCCGGATAGTCCAGACCCGCTGAAATGGAATGTGCGTCAATGATCTGGCCATCTTCATTCTGCAGCAGATAGGTCCGGTTGCCATGCAGAACGCCCGGCGTGCCACCTGTCAGCGAGGCTGCGTGGAGTCCGGACGGGATACCCTTGCCGGCCGCCTCGACACCGAAGATCCGCACCGAATCATCGTCAAGGAAGGGATGGAACAGCCCCATCGCGTTCGACCCGCCGCCGATACAGGCAACGATGGTGTCGGGCAGGCGTCCCTCGGCATCCATAATCTGCTGGCGGGCCTCACGGCCAATCACCGACTGGAAATCACGCACCATCTGTGGATAGGGATGTGGTCCGGCAACAGTGCCGATGATGTAGAAATGCGTCTCGGCATTCGCCACCCAGTAGCGCAGCGCCTCGTTCATGGCGTCCTTCAGCGTGCCGGTTCCCGATGTCACCGGATGAACCTTGGCACCCAGAAGCCGCATCCGGTCGACATTCGGCTTTTGCCGACGCACATCCTCTTCACCCATGAAGACTTCGCATTCCATGTCGAACAGGGCGCATGCCGTGGCGGTGGCGACACCGTGCTGGCCGGCACCTGTCTCGGCGATGATCCTTGTCTTGCCCATCCGCTTGGCAAGCAGCGCCTGTCCGAGAACGTTGTTGATCTTGTGCGCGCCGGTATGGTTCAGCTCGTCGCGCTTCAGATACAGCTTGGCACCGCCATAATGCGCCGTCAGTCGCTCGGCGAAATATAGCGGGCTTGGCCGTCCCACATAATGCGTCTGGTAATAGGCAAGCTCGTCGGCGAATTCTTTATCGCTCTGGGCCGCCTTGTAGGCGCTTTCCACCTGCAGGATCAGAGGCATCAATGTTTCAGCGACAAAGCGCCCGCCATGCATGCCAAAGCGGCCTCGCTCGTCGGGCTGGTTGCGCAGGGAATTCATGTTGATATCGGTCATGGTCCATCCGGTCGAGGCGCTGGTCGCCGCGTGTTGGTGTGAAAGCGGAAATCTACCCCAGCTGGGCCGCCAAGACAAAGTTGCGAATGCGGTCTGCGTCTTTTTTTCCGGGTGCCGATTCAACGCCGCTGGAGACATCAACGGCGCTGGCCCCGGTGACCGCAATGGCCCGTGCGACATTCTGCTGGGACAGGCCGCCGGCAAGCATCCATCTTGTCTGCCCGGCATGGTTGGCAAGCAGCGTCCAGTCGAACACATGGCCGGTGCCGCCCGGCAGACCGCTGGGATCCCCCTTGGCGTCGAAAAGCAGCCACTCGGCAATCCCGTCCCAGGAACCGCAGATCTCAAGGTCGGCAGATCCCGCCACCCGGATGGCGCGGATCAGCGGCAGGTCGAATCGATCACGGATCCGGCTGGCGCGTTCGGGTGTTTCATCGCCGTGAAGCTGCAGATAGTCCGGACGCGCGGCCTCAATCACGGCGGCAAGGCCGTCATCCTCCATGTCGACGGTCAGGGCAACACGGGCGGGGGCCGCGGCATGCGGCGCGGTCCGGTCGGCATGGTCGGCCAGCGTCCGCGCTGTTGCAAGGTCAAGGTGCCGTGGTGAACGTGGATAGAACACCATCCCCACAAAGGCGGCGCCGGCATCCCGGCAGACATCATAGTCTCCGGTCGTGCCGATGCCGCACACCTTTACCGCGATGGATGTATCCAGCGCCTGTTGCGGCGTCATGAATGGCCTCCAAGGACGGGTGGTGTCGTGGTCTTGCCCTGTTCCATCTCCGCCAGTCTTGTTTCGGCGGTGTTGGCGCGTTGCTCGGCCTTGCCGAGCTGGCGCTTCAGCCGCCAGTTGCGTGACCGCGCCGCGACAAGTGAAAGCCAGACAAGACCGCCACCAATGACCGCGCCGGCACAGATCGCACCGAGTGTCAGCATCCATATGGCCAGCTCAAGCTGGCCGGCCAGCGGCCACAGCTTCACAATGACCATGTGATTGTTGGAGGCGGCAAAGACCATCGCCAACACAATCGTGCCAAGCGAGATGATCACCCAGAAAAAACGGCCTATGAAACGCATGGCCGTGATCAATCAGCGGTTCAACCGCTCACGCATACCCTTGCCCATCTTGAAGAAAGGTACTTTCTTCTCGGCAACTTCGACGCTGGCCCCGGTTCGCGGGTTCCTGCCGGTACGCGCCTTGCGGTGACGGACAGAAAAAGCCCCGAAGCCACGCAGCTCAACACGATCGCCGCGTTCCAGCGCACCACCGATCTCGTCAAGGATGGTTCCCACCAGCCTTTCAATGTCACGGTGATACAAAGCAGGGTTCTTCGCCGCCAGCCTGGCGATTAGTTCCGAACGTGTCACGGCCACACCTACTGTAATCAAAGGGAAATTTGGTTCAGCATGCCCTTTGGGGTCTGGCAGGTCAACAATCTTGCCGGTTGATGCCGCTGGTTTTCGGCTTTTGAGGTGTTTCCGGGGTGAAAATTCCCGGAACGGCGGGCGTCAGGGCATAAAAAAAGGGGACGAATCGATGCCATCAGCGCCGATTCGTCCCGGAATGTTGTGTCAGGCTTACTCGTCGTCGCCTGATTCGCGCTTCGCGAGGGCAGCGCCGAGAATGTCACCAAGGCTGGCCCCGCTGTCGGAAGAGCCATACTCCTCGACAGCCTGCTTTTCCTCGGCTGTTTCGCGTGCCTTGATCGACAGGGTGAGCTTGCGGCTCTTCTTGTCGATGTTGGTGATCACGGCATCGACCTTCTCGCCAACGGCAAAACGGTCGGAGCGCTGCTCGGCACGGTCACGGCTGAGATCGGCACGGCGGATAAAGCCGGTCAGCGATTCGCCGACACTGACTTCGATACCATTGTCGGTCAGCGCGGTAACCGTACAGGTCACAGCCTCGCCCTTGCGATGGTTGTCCATCTGGCCGGCAAACGGATCGTCTGTCAGCTGCTTGATGCCAAGCGAGATACGCTCCTTGTCGATATCGACATCCAGGATCTTGGCTTTCACCATGTCACCCTTGGAAAAGCCTTCAAGCGCGGCTTCACCGGTCACATCCCAGCTGATGTCGGACAGGTGGACAAGACCATCGATCTCCTCGGTCAGGCCGACAAACAGGCCGAATTCGGTGATGTTGCGAATTTCACCCTCGATCTCGGTACCAGCTGGATTCGCCGTGCTGTACTCTTCCCACGGATTGCCGCTGCACTGTTTCAGGCCAAGCGAAATACGACGCTTCGAGAGATCGACGTCGAGAACCATCACTTCCACCTGCTGGCTGGTCGAGACGATCTTGCCAGGATGGACGTTTTTCTTGGTCCAGCTCATTTCTGACACATGGACAAGACCTTCAACGCCGGCTTCGAGTTCAACAAACGCGCCATAGTCGGTGATGTTGGTCACGCGGCCTTCCAGCTTCATGCCGATCGGGAACTTGCCTTCGACACTTTCCCACGGGTCGGACTGAAGCTGCTTCATGCCAAGCGAAATACGCTGTGTTTCCGGGTTGAAGCGGATGACCTGAACCTCGACGGTTTCGCCAATCTGCAGGGCTTCCGACGGATGGCTGATACGCTGCCATGCAATGTCGGTCACGTGCAGCAGGCCGTCGACACCACCAAGATCGACGAACGCGCCGTAATCGGTGATGTTCTTGACCACGCCCTGAAGGACCTGACCTTCCTGAAGGTTGGAGACAAGCTCCGAACGGGCTTCGGCCCGGGATTCTTCCAGAACGGCCCGCCTGGACACGACAATGTTGCCGCGACGACGGTCGATCTTCAGAATCTGGAAGGGCTGCGGGGTTCCCATCAGCGGTCCGAGGTCGCGGACCGGCCGGATGTCGACCTGGCTGCCGGGAAGGAAGGCTGTGGCACCCGACAGATCAACGGTGAAGCCACCCTTGACCTTGCCGAAAATGACGCCGGTAACGCGTTCCTGCTTTTCAAAGGATGCCTCAAGAAGGCCCCATGCCTCTTCGCGACGTGCCTTGTCGCGCGACAGCATGGCCTGACCATTCTTGTCCTCCATGCGCTCGACATAGACCTCGATCTCGTCGCCGACATTGATGTTCGGTGCCTGGCCGGGGGTTGTCAGTTCCTTCAGCGGAACGCGGCCCTCCGATTTCAGGCCCACATCGATGATGACGGCTTCACCCTCGACGCCGACGACAAAGCCGCGAACGACACTGCCCTCGATGTTGGTGTTTTCGCCAAAGCTCTCAGCAAGAAGATCGGCAAAATTCTCTGTTGCAGCGTCAGCTGCGGACGTGTTCTGGGATGTCAAAAAAATCTCCGTTTTCGCCTGCGGCCCTGCCCGGCATCATGCCGGTGGATGGCCTGTTGTTCCTCAGCTGGCGATGAGGGCCGGTCAAGCTGAACAAGATTTCCCCGCAACGATCTGCCGTCACGGTCCGCATGCTGCGGATCAAGGAAACCCAGGCCGGGTTTTTGGTGGCGAATGGTTGGTTTGCCGCCAGCGTTGTCTGTTTCACACAAGAAGGGTCGGCCGTTCAGTCTGCCGGCCCTCCGGTCTATCGTTCCCGCTGATTTTCGATATGGCTTACCGCTGCGGCGAACACGCCGTCCGCGTCGAGCCTTGTCGTGTCGATGATCATCGCGTCGTCTGCCGCCTTCAAAGGCGCCGTATTCCGCTCCCGGTCGCGCCGGTCCCGATCCCGCATATCCTCGAGAACGTCGCGGAACATAACGGATTGCCCGGCGTCTTGCAACTCCTGGCTGCGTCGTCTTGCACGTTCTTCCAGATCGGCATCGATAAAGAATTTGAAATCGGCGTCCGGCAGGATCACGCTGCCGATATCACGACCATCCAGAATGGCACCGTCATGCGCAGGCGTATCACTGGCAAAGCGGCGCTGGAAGGCCAGAAAATTCTGCCTGACTGCTGGCATGGCGGCAATGACCGATGCCATGCCGGCAACATTGTCAGTGCGGATTGCCGGCGTGCCTGCCATTGCCAGATCAAGCGTGTCTATCGCGGAAGCGGCCAGATTTTCCTGAATTTTTTCAGGAGTTTGACCATTTTCGAGAAGATGGAGCGCCAAACAGCGATAGAGCGATCCCGTATCAAGATGCGCCAGATTGAAATGCGCCGCCAGCCGTTTGGCAAGCGTGCCCTTGCCGCTGGCAGCCGATCCGTCGACGGCGATGATCATGCTGTGGCGCCGGCACGCAGCGCCGCGCCGCAACGGTTCATGCTGTCGGCAAAACCCGGAAAGCTGGTGTTGATGGTGCCGCAACCGGTGACCGTGATTGGTGCCTGCGAAACCATGCCGAGTGTCAGAAATGACATCGCGATCCGGTGATCATGCTGCGAATCGATGCTGATACCACCAGCGATGGTGCTTCCCGTCACGGTCATGCTGTCCTCGTCATAGGTGACGGATCCGCCTGCGGCGGCAATGCCGTCGGCAACGACGGCGATGCGGTCGGTTTCCTTGACCCGCAGTTCTTCGACGCCAAGCATGCGGGTGACGCCCGTGGCCTGGGTGGCGGCAATGGCAAGGATTGGATATTCATCAATCATCGAAGCAGCCCGCATCGGGGGCACGTCAATGCCGTGAAGCTGGCTGTGGCGCACTTCCAGATCGGCGACATCCTCGCCGCCTTCCGTTCGCCGGTTGGTGATCGTGATATCCCCGCCCATATCGATCAGGGTCTGGATCAGGCCTGTGCGCAGCGGGTTCATGCCAACAGACGGAATCGTCAGGTGGCTTCCCTCGGTTATCAGGGCTGCCACCATCGGAAAGGCGGCGGACGAGGGGTCTCGCGGCACCATGATATCCCTTGATTTCAGGGTTGCCTCGCCCTCCAGCTCAACAACATGTGTGCCGTCAGCATCGGTATGCGAGCGAACTGTCGCCCCGAAATGCCGCAGCATGGCTTCGGTGTGATCGCGCGATGCGGTCGGTTCGCGCACGATGCTGGTGCCGCGCGCATTCAGGGCCGCCAGCAGAACAGCCGATTTGATCTGCGCCGAGGCAACCTTGCTGGTGTGGTCTGCTGCCAGCGGCGTGTCGGCACCGGTGATCGTCACCGGCAGCCTGTCACCGTCACGCGCGGTAATGCTGGCGCCCATCGCGGCAAGCGGGTCTGTGACACGCGCCATCGGACGACGGCTGAGCGATTCATCACCGCAGAAGGTCGCTGTCAGCGGCTGGCCGGCAACAACCCCCATCAACAATCGTACACCGGTGCCGCTATTGCCGAGGTCGAGCGGGCTGGTTGGCGAGACAAGGCCCGATGTTCCAACCCCGGTGACATGCCAGCTGCCGGCGTCATCGCGGGTGATGGTGGCCCCAAGCGCCTGCATGGCACGGCCTGTTGCCATGACGTCGTCGCCCTCGAGCAGGCCATCAACCTTTGTGGTTCCGATAGCCAGACCACCAAGGATCAGCGAGCGATGGGAGATCGATTTATCCCCCGGAACATCAAAGCGCCCCGACAGACCGGCATGGCGTCCTGACTCGAGGGTATCCTGGGTGGTGAGCGATTTGTCGCCTGACATCTTTACGGGCACTTTCTGTCTTGGCACCGCGACCCTGAATGGTCCCGGCGCTTTCGGGAATTTGTTGCGCGCAGTGATAACATCCTTGTCCGCCGGTAGGCAATGATACGGTCCGCCGGTAGGCAATGATAGGGTCCGCCGGTAGGCAATGATGCGGCGAACAGGCGCGCCGTGTGCCGATATCACCGCGCCGACAGCCGATTTATTGTCACAGGTGCGAAATTTGTTTTTGACAGCGATGCCAATTTGTATCAAATCGCACTATGGCGTCCGTGCTGGACACCCTGTTTGTGTGTCACCCAGCCTGCTGCCGGTGGCGGTGGGCGCGGCTTGAATAGGTTTATATCATGGCGAAAGCTGAACTTGGCCTGAAGCGTAGCTGCCTTTCATGCGGCATGCGCTATTATGATTTTAACCGGACACCCATCATCTGCCCCGGGTGTCAGACTGAATTCGACCCCGAACTCGTGGTCCGCAGCCGCCGTGGCCGTGCCGCGCTGAAAAGTGACAGCAAGGCCGGCAAGGCCGCTGCCGCAGACCTGGCGGATGATATTACGGCAAACGACGAAGATGAAACGCAGACCGACGACGATACATCTGTAGATGACAAGTCGGATGATGATGTCGGCTTCGATGATGATGATATCGATGTCAGCGATGATGACGATGCCGGGCTGATTGACGATGATCTTGATGAAGAGGACGGGATCATCACCGGCATTCCCAAGGACGACGAATAGGCACCCCGTTCAGCCACCATTTTTTTCTTGCCCGCCCGGTGCAGGGTGGGATAGACAGTGGGGCGTCCGGGCCTGGCCCGCGGCACGACCGGTTGGATCACCTGACCATTGATTGCGAGATCGCGAGATCGCGAGATCACATGTGACGGGGCTATAGCTCAGCTGGGAGAGCGCTACAATGGCATTGTAGAGGTCAGCGGTTCGATCCCGCTTAGCTCCACCAACCGCTTCAAAAAAACCCGCCGTGAGGCGGGTTTTTGCTTTTCGGATATTCGGCTTTGATATTCGGCTTTGATATTCTGTGCGGGGTGGGGTCAGGCGGCCGCAAGCTGGCCGGTCACCGCCTCGCGCAATGCCGCTTCGCTGTCCGCCGCCCGCAGGATGTCAATCGAGGCCCGAAGCTGGCGCGATGCAAGGCCAAGCGTGGCCAGATGGCCGCCATTGTCCTGGTCACTGCCAAGAACAAGCATGACAATGTCAACCGGCTTGCCGTCGGGACTGTCGAAATCGACCGGCTTTTCAAGGGTCGCCAGCAGCGAATATGTCTCTGTCGCGCCGGTGATGGTTGCGTGCGGCAGCGCGATGCCGTGACCGATCGCGGTGCTGCCCAGCTTTTCGCGCTCGATCACCGAATCAAGGATTAGCCGTTCGCACAGATCGGCATGGCGCGCCACACGGCAACACAGGCTTTCAAGGAGCTGCTTCTTGCTCGTTACCGCATGCCGGCACAAGAAGATGCCCGGCATCAGGTCCGTTCGAATCATGAAATGGCACTCAAAATATCGTCGGGGTGCGTTGGGTGAAGCAGGCTGTGATGCCGCTGCCCTTGGCAAGGTGGCGGGAACCTAGAAGCAAGATGGATGCCTGTCAAGCACGCATCGCGAGGTCGCGCAGATCCCCGGTCATCGCGGCGTTCCGGGCATCCGGGCCGCCAGCCGACCGGGCATGGTTTCGTCGGTGGGACAATTTCAGATTGAGAATCGATTCTTCAGATCGAGAATTGATCGCCAAGATACACCTTGCGAACGCCCTGGTGGCCAATCACCTCGTCAGGGGTGCCTTCCATCAACACCGTGCCGTCGTGAATGATGTAGGCCCGGTCGACGATGTCCAGTGTCTCGCGAACATTGTGATCGGTGATGAGAACACCGAGCCCGTGCATTTTCAGCTGGGCGATCAGATTCCGGATGTCGGTCAGGGCGATCGGGTCGATTCCGGCCAGCGGTTCGTCAAGCAACAGGAATGTCGGTCGCATTGCCAGCGCCCGCGCAATTTCCAGCCGCCGGCGCTCACCACCGGACAGATTGACCGAGGCTGTGTTGCGCAGATGGGCGATCGAGAATTCGGCCATCAGATCGTCGAGAATGGCGTCGTGGTCACTTTTCGAGCCTTCGGTCGTCTCCAGCACGGCGCGGATGTTCTGCTCAACGGTCAGACCGCGGAAAATGCTGGATTCCTGGGGCAGATAGCCAAGTCCCAGACGCGCCCGCTGGAACACGGGCAGGTCGGTGATTTCCGTTCCATCGAACTGTACATTGCCCTCGTCCGCGGGAAGCAGTCCAACAAGGATATGGAATGTTGTCGTCTTGCCGGCCCCGTTGGGCCCAAGCAATCCAACAGCTTCACCACGCTTGAGCTGCATCGACACGTTGCGGACAACCCGCTTGCCGCTGAAGCTTTTGCCGATGCCGCTTGCCACCAGACCTTCCTGGCGCGAGATCAGGCGCGGTCGGTTCGGATCCACCGGCTGCATGTCCGCCGATTGCACGTCCGCCGATTGCATGTTGATGTCGGAAGTGACCATGATATCTCGTCTGATTACAGGCGGTTAACCTAACGGCATTTTCCTTTAATCTCAACGGTCAATTGTCGGCATGGTCAGAATTCCTGTCAGTTTGCCTGAAGGACACCGCTGACCCGGCCGCCCGACCCGGCCGATAACATCCGGCTGTTGCCTGTTTTCAGGTCAACTTCGGCCCGGCCGCCAAGCATCTGGCTGCCACCATCGATGATTTTGACATTGCCGGTTACCGTGGCCAGTTCGGTGCCGGCGTCATAGGTTGCGGCATCGCCGGTGGCTTCGCGGTCGGCGGTTGAAACCACCCTCACATCGCCTTCTGCATCAATCGAGGTCAGGCTGCCATCGGCTGCGAAATAGGCATGTACCAGATTGCCGGCAAAGACCCGGCCGGCGGAGTCGGTATAGATGGCGTTGCCGATGGCCGTCATCTTCTGGGTGTCATCCGTGTTGGTTTCCAGATCGATGGATCTGCTGGCCGTGATGGTTCCGCGGGTTCCCGACACGGCTGCGTCCGGTCCTTCGACACGGTAATTCCGCGTCGCGATCTTGTAGACCAGCTTGCTGCCTCTGGCGCGCGATGTGTCGTCCTGATAGGTGACCCGGCCTTCCGCCGTCACGGTTTCGATATCGCGTTCTTCACTGTCAGGGTCATAGGTGGCGACCAGCACATTGCCGCGGATTTCCGTGGTGCCCTGAATGGCGACAGCATTGCCCTTTGCGGTATAGATGCCATCGGTCTGGTTCCATTCCAGTATGTCATCCGCCTCAATGGTCAGGGGCGCGTTGTCCTGCGCTGAAGCGCCGATAGGCAGCATCACGAGCGCGGCAACAAACAGGCCGAGAAAACCCGACCGAATCTCCGACGGTGTTATGGGCGATTTATGAAACATGGTTTCCCCTTGAAAGTTGCGCTATGGGCACGGTTATGACGAGACATGTCTGGCTGGCTATGGATCAGGACCCCGTTGCCTTGTTGAGTGGCGCCTTTTTATGGGCCGAACCGTTTTGGGTCGTACCGTTATGAAGTGTCAGGCGCGGCTTGTTGGTAAAGATGATGGTGCTTCCCCGGTCGATCACCTGCATGCCGCCGGCAAGGATCACGCCGCTGTCACTGTTCACCTGTACCGGCCTGTCGGTATTCATATGACCATCTTCAAGATTGGCGTGGATCACTTCGGCCGTCATCACAAGGCTGTCATCACGGCTGGTGATCCGCACATCTCCGATCAGGTCCAGTTCCGTCATCTCTGGAAAATAGACCCCTGTTGCCGATGTGACATTCATCACATCACCACTGGCGCGCAGCAGTTCGGCGGTGGGCGATGACAGATCGACGACACCATTCTCGCGTTCGCGCGCCACTTCGGCGGTGATCTCGAACGGCTCGCCGCGTGTCGTCTGGCCGCGATATACAGCGCCAGTCAATTCGACATCGCCTGTTTCCTCTATCTTGATATCGCTGACCCGCAGCCGGATTTCATCCTGCTGATTGAACAGGCCAAGCCACAGGACGGTGCCGAATGACATTGCGACACCAAGCCCGATGAACAGCAGGCTGGTCCGGATGCCGCGTCGTTCGGGATCTGCCTGTCTGGCGCGCGGTGCGAATTTCGGCGCTGACTGGGCGGTGTCCTGTTCGTCTGCCATTGATGCTGACCCTAATGGTGAAAGATATCGAGATCGGCGAAGCCGCCCAGATCCATGCCGGCACGAACCGGCAGGAATTCAAAGCAGGCCCGCGCGATATCGGTGCGGCCCTCGCGTGCCAGCATCTCGTCCAGCACGGCACGAAGACGGTGCAGATACAGAACATCGCTTGCCGCGTATGTCTGCTGCGCCTCGCTCAGCGTTTCGGCACCCCAGTCCGAGGATTGCTGTTGCTTGGAAATCTCGACGCCGATGAGTTCGGCGCACAGATCCTTCAGACCATGCCTGTCGGTATAGGTGCGGCACAGCTTCGAGGCGATCTTGGTACAGTAGATGGGACCATTGATGGCACCGATGGACTGTGCCAGCGCGGCAAGATCGAACCTTGCGAAGTGAAACAGCTTGGTGACAGCCGGATCGGCCAGAATGCCCGCCAGATGCGGTGCGGGCGCAAGCGGATGCGCCATCTTCACCAGATGCGCGTCACCGTCACCTGCCGACAGTTGAACAAGGCACAGCCTGTCCCGGTGCGGGTTCAGCCCCATCGTTTCGGTGTCGATGGCAATCTCGGTGCCTAGGTCGATGCCGTCCGGCAGGTCATCATGGTGAAGATGTATGGCCATCCTGGTGATTGTCCTCAAAGTCTGGCATCCGGCCGGGTGCGCCACCGCGATCGGGTATATGTACATGATGCGTGAACCGGAACCCGGATCGCCGACCCACATTACAGGATCAGCATGATGAAATGCCAGCTAAACCTGCCCTGCAACCAATATCGCGGGGCGCTGTTGCCGGTCGGCGGAAATGGCGCAGTTGCCGTCGCTGGCACAAAAATGGGTGGACAACAGGTTGGTGCAGATTGAACGGTGAGATGGCTTTGAAGCTGGGGATGCAGTCATGAAATCACACTATCGCGTGGTTGTTGTCGGCGGCGGGGTCGTTGGTGCGTCGATTATCTATCATCTGGCAAAGATGGGATGGTCGGACATCTGTCTGCTTGAACGGTCGGTGCTGACAGCCGGGTCCAGCTGGCATGCCGCCGGCGGTGTGCATGCGCTGAATGCCGATCCCAACATTTCCGCCCTTCAGGCCTACACGATCGATCTTCTTGGCAAGATCGAGGAAGAGAGCGGACAGTCGATCGGCATGCATCTGACCGGTGGACTGACCCTGGCCGGCACCCCTGACCGCTGGGAATGGCTGCAATCCGCCTACAGGGTCTATCAGAGCATCGGCATCGAGGATGTGCGGCTTGTCAGCCCGGACGAAGCCGGCGCGTTATGCCCGGTCCTGTCGACCGACGGCATTCTTGGCGGATTGTGGGCCGACCGCGAAGGCTATGTCGACACCACGGGAACGGTGCTGGCCTATGCCGGCGCGGCGAAAAAGAATGGTGCCACGGTAATCGAGCATAACCGGGTTCTCGAACTCAACCAGACGGCGGATGGCTGGAATGTGGTCACCGAAAAGGGCACGATTTCCTGCGAACATGTGGTGAATGCCGCCGGATTGTGGGCCAAGCAGGTTGGCCGCATGGCCGGCATCGAATTGCCGGTGTCGCCGCTGTCACACCATTATCTGCTGACCGAAGCGATCCCCGAGATTGCCGCGCTGGACGGTGAATTGCCGTTTGTCGTCGACCTCGAGGGCTTTACCTATATGCGCCAGGACCAGCACGGCATGCTGCTTGGCATTTACGAAACCAACCATCAGCACTGGATGATGGATGGTGCGCCGTGGGATTACGGGATCGAGCTTCTGCAGGAAGATATCGACCGGATCGAGCATGAATTGACCATGGGTTTTGAGCGCTATCCGGTGCTGCAGACAGCCGGTGTGCGGAACTGGGTCAATGGCGCCTTCACCTTTTCACCCGATGGCAACCCGCTGGTGGGTCCGGTGCCCGGCAAGCGCGGATACTGGTCGGCCTGCGCCGTCATGGCCGGGTTCCTGCAGGGTGGCGGGGTTGGCAAGTCGCTTGCCGAATGGATGATTCATGGCGAGCCGGAAGCCGATGTCTATGGAATGGATGTGGCGCGCTACGGCCCCTTTGCGGAAAACAGGGAATATATCAAACAGACGACCGGCCAGTTCTATTCGCGCCGCTTCGTGATGACCTATCCAAATCAACAATTGCCCGCTGGTCGGCCGCTGAAAATGGCGCCGGCCTATTCCGAGATGGATGCGGCAGGCGCGGTCTGGGGCAACAGCTGGGATCTCGAGGTGCCGTTGTATTTCGCGCCGAAGGGATTTGCCGAGACACCTTCACTGAAACGATCCAACGCCTTTGATCTTGTCGGGGCAGAATGCCGCGCGGTACGTCGCGATGTCGGCCTTCTGGACATTACCGGATTTTCGCGCTTTGAGGTCAGCGGACCACATGCCGAGGCATGGCTGAACAGGCTGTTTGCCACGAAACTGCCGACGCCGGGCCGGGCACGGCTTGCGGTTGCGCTTGGCGCGGATGGACGGCTGAAAGGCGATCTGACCCTGTTCAACTGGGGTGACGGCAGCTGGTGGATCATGGGCTCCTACTATCTGCGGCGCTGGCATATGCGCTGGTTCGAGGATCACATGGATGACGGTGTGCTGGTACGCGACCTTGGCGAGGAAATGGCCGGGTTCTCGCTGTCCGGGCCGGGCTCGCGCGCGGTGCTTGAAAAACTGACTGACGGGCCGATTGACGAGCTGTCCTTCATGGGATGCGGCAGCTTTGATGTCGGGCTGGTTCGGGCCCGGGTAGGCAGATTGTCGGTCACCGGCGAGGCGGGTTACGAAATCAACTGCCGTATGGGAGACCACATCGCGCTGCGCCGGATGCTCGTTGACGCCGGTGCCGATCTTGGGATGGTCGAATATGGATTCAATGCCATGCTGTCGCTGCGGCTTGAAAAGAGCTATGGAATCTGGTCGGCCGAATTCACGCAAGGCTACACGCCGGGGATGACCGGCATGGACAGGTGGATTGACTGGGACAAGGCGGATTTCATCGGTCGTGACGCCGCCATTGCCGAGCGTGACGGCAATGGTCCGGCGCAACGGCTGGTCACAATCGAGGTGGCAGCCGATGATGCGGATGCCAGCGGGTTCGAACCTGTCTGGTCAGGCGATCAGCGTGTTGGTTTCGTGACATCCGGCGGCTATGGTCATATTGTGGAAAAGTCGCTGGCGATGGCGCTTGTCGACAGCGATCTGGCTTCGGTTGGTGCCAGGCTTGGCGTCCATATCGTCGGGGTGAAGCGCGATTGTTCGATCATCGCACCATCGCCCTATGATCCGGCTGGTGCGGTGATGCGCGCCTGACCTGTTGGCTGGTGACAAATATTTGGGTGAGGAGAGTGTGATGAGCCAACAGTTTGACGCAATCATTATCGGTACCGGTGTGATCGGCACCGCGGTGGCTTTCGAAATGGCAAAGGCCGGATGGAAGACGCTGTCGCTGGATCGCAATACCCGGATCGGGCATGGATCCACGGCAGGGTCCTGCGCCATCATCCGCATGCATTACTCGACATTCGACGGCACGGCCTTTGCCTGGGAGGGATATCACTACTGGCGTGACTGGCAGAGCTATCTTGGTCTGCCGGCGGGATCCGACCTGGCGAAATTCAAGGAATGCGGCTGTATGGTCATGCGCACGGCGGCAAATGACTATCTGGACAAGCATCTTGCCAACAGCCGGGATCTGGATATCCCGGTCGAAGAATGGGATGCTGCGGCCATCCGCGAGCGGCTTCCCATCTATTCGCTGGACAGTTTCGCGCCGCCGCGCCGGATCGACGATCCGACCTTTGGCATGCCGAATGGCGATACCATAGCCGGCGCGCTTTACTGGCCGAATGGCGGCTATGTCACCGACCCGTCGCTGTCCAGCCAGAATCTGGCAGATGCCGCCAGATTGCATGGGGCCGAATTCCGTCTTGGCGCCGAGGTGGTGGAGATTCTGAAGTCACAGGGGCGTGTCACGGGCGTCCGCCTTGCCTCCGGCGAGGACATTCATGCGTCTGTCGTGGTCAATGTTGCCGGGCCGGCATCCGCCCATATCAATGGTCTGGCAGGTGTTCTCGACGAGATGACCATCGAGACAAGACCGCTCCGCCAGGAGGTGGCGCATGTGCCGGCACCCGATGGATGTGATTTTGACGATATCGGCATGGTGGTGTCGGATTCCGATATTGCCTGCTATATCCGGCCCGAACATGGCAACAACATCCTGATTGGCAGCGAGGATCCGGCCTGCGATCCGCATATGTGGGCCGAGACGGATGTCGATTATGAACGCGAATTCACGGACCAGTGGAACAATCAGGTGATGCGCTATGGTCAGCGGGTTCCAAGCCTTGGCATCCCGTCACAGACACGCGGTGTTGTCGATCTCTATGATGCCTCGACCGACTGGATCCCGATCTATGACAAGACATCGCTCGGTGGCTATTACATGGCCTGCGGAACAAGCGGCAACCAGTACAAGAATGCGCCAATCGCCGGCAAGATGATGGCGGCGCTGATCGATTATTGCGAGGGCGGTGCCGATCATGATGAAGCGCCGCTTCAGTTCACGCTTCCCTATATCGGGCGGGACATCAATGTCGGTTTCTATTCGCGCAAGCGCGAGATCAATAACGAAAGCAGCTTTTCTGTCCTGGGATAGGGCCGGTCATCCTGTTCGGTCTGCCGGTATGATCCGCATACCGCCAGCCCCCGCGGGGCGGCTGTCAGCTGTCGGATTTGGGTCGGGGTGACTGGCGGGTGACCAGTTTCAGAAACACCATCACAAAGATCACCATTGCGACATAGAGGATCAGCACATGCGGATGCTCCTGCAACCCTTCATGGAGATTGTCGTTCATGCAGACGAAATCCTTTCGGAAGTCGCTGACCAGTTCGTTCTGCGAGAGAACCTGACAGGCATTCATTTTGTCTTCACTCATCACCGCACTCCCAGACTGTCACTCAGCAGAATGTCCTTCAGAAACATCAGCGTGAAATAGCCGGCATTCGTCATCACCACAAAACATATGAACAGGCGTAATTCCGCCTGCAGATCGTCGCCAAGAAGACGTCTGAAGAACCCGCGTGACAGAAGGATCGAATATTCGATCACGTAAAGCGCCAGAACCCCGGCATTGAAAAACAGAACCGTTGTCATCCCGGCCTGCCTGTCGGCGACAAGGCTGCCGGCCGCGATCAGGGCTGCCAGCGCCGCGGCAACCGCAAAACGGACGGTGAATGCTCTGGAGATAAAGGAAAACCTGGCAAGGGTCGATCCGGGCTGTCCGTGCGCCATCGCAAACAGCAAGGTCAGGCTTGCCGCGTGAAGGGCAAACAGGACAAGCAGTTTGGCCGAGGCCAGCCCGTCTCGCTGTCCAAAGATGAGATCCGTCGCGTTGCTGTCCATGCTGCCACATCCTGCCGGCCAGTACGCTCCCCCGACCCGTCACATAGGCTGTTTACGGGTGATGTTCAATGCGACAACGCCAAACTGCGCGACAACGCCAATCTGCGCGACAACGCCAACCTGCCGCAAGGCGATCAGCTGTCCAGCAGGGCCTCTGTCTCGGCACGAAGCGTGAAGGCAAGCCGGTTCGTGTCGATATCGACATCATCAAGGGTGATGATCTCGTCGAGGCCGATATCACGTTTCAGAACCGCGCCATGCGACAGGCCAAGTGGCAGAAAACGGCCGGCGGTCGATTGCGGGGCCCGGCGAAGCCCGCCATAGACGGTTGCGCCGCCTTCACCGTCCAGCACGCTGCCGGACCGGAGCTGGCCCTTGGACACCGCGCAGACATCGCCAATGAAATGCGTTGGTGTGCCGGTGGCCTCACGCCGCGCCCCGACATGCGCGACCGACATGCCAAGCTCAAGCCCGATCAGATGAAATCTCTTGTACATGGCGCTGTAACGTCCCGAACTGTCGGTCACCAGACCATATTCCTCAAAGCAGTTCTTGATATAATCGGTGTCAGCCTCGACACAGACCCAGATCCCCTGCCTGATGTCATAGCCGACATGGCTGCCATCCTCGCGAAGCGATGAAATCACCTCGACCATGCCGGCAGATTCCAGCGCGCCGCCCTCGGTCCGTGGGCGCATCAGATCGGGGATCGACTGGACATCGCCTGCGGGAAAGGCAAGTCCGGCCGATGGAACAGACAGGCCGGTGGCATTGGCAATGGCCGCAGATTCAATCGCCGGTTTGGAGCCGTCGAGGAAGGAGTTGAACATTTTCGGGTTCAGACGGCCGCGTTCTGCCTGTTCGGCGGTCAGTCCCCAATAGTCCCAGACGGTTTCGGGTGTCGACAGGCGGTAATGCGGTTGCCATTTGTGACCCCGACCAGCCGCCATGACATGAAACCCACAGCATCGCGCCCAGTCGACAAGCTCCGCCGCGAGGGCCGGCTGGTCACCATAGGCAAGTGAATACAGAACGCCGGCGTCACGGGCCCGTTTGGCAAGGCCGGCCCCGCAATAGGAATCCGCCTCCACCGTCACATTCACGACATCCTTGCCATGATCAAAGCTGCTCACGATATGGTCCACCGCCGCGATCGGGTCGCCGGTCGATTCCACCATCACATCGATGAACGGGCTTGCGGCCAGCGATCCGGCATCCTCGGTCAGGAAAATGCCACCCGTCCTTGCCGCGTCCTCGGCGGATGCTGCCATCAGCGCGTCGGCGGGCCAGCCGATGAATTCAAGGTTTGATCGCGCCCGCGTAATGGACAGATCGGCGATGCCGACAATCTGCACGCCCGGAATCTTGCGTGCCTGAGCCAGGAACATGCTGCCGAACTTGCCGGCCCCAACCATACCAACGCGGATTGGCGTTCCGGAATCCCGAAGCTGAAGAAGTTTCTGATGAAGTGACATTTCGGCTCTCCTGCGGGCTGGGACGTGCCGGCAAGTCTAGCGCAGGCCGGCGTGCCGTTAAGCCCCAATTTCCTGATGACAGGAGCGTTTTTTGTTGGAATGTGGATGATTTTGTTATAAATCACCGGTTAGTCTGCGCGGTTGCAGACCGGTTTCCACGCTTTTCTTCTTAGAATTGAATGGCTTACCCAAATCCCAATTCACAGGAGAAAATAATGAGTGTTGGGACAGTGAAGTGGTTTAATACCACCAAAGGTTATGGTTTCATCGAAACAGAGGACCAGTCCTCGGACGTTTTTGTTCACATCACAGCCGTCCAGGCTGCTGGCCTGTCCGACCTTCAGGAAGGTCAGAAGGTCTCGTTTGAACTCGAGACCGGCAAAAACGGCAAGACATCGGCAACCAATCTGGTGCTTGCATAGCGTCTGACGCATGCGCAGGGTTGCCTGACCATTGGTCGGCAGCCCTGCTTTTTTTATCCCCTACATACATCCCCACCACATTCCGCATCCGTCCGGCAGCCCGCGTGAGCTGTGCGGGACTGATGCCATGTATTTGGTAAATCCGGGTTAAAATGTCCGGAACCAGTGAGGCTTGATGTGCTGGCAGCGGGAGTGGCGAAGAAGGGGAATTCAGGGCGGTCATAGCTGTGCGGTGACTTCCCGAATATGTGGTGCGACATCATTGGAGGTCTGGATGAATCCACAAGGGATGAATCCATAAGGAGACCCGGAATGGGAAAGCCACTTCATATCGCGACCATTGCCCTTGCCATGATCATTGCCACCATGATCCAGATACGGATGGCGCGCGCCGCCAGCGATATTGAATGCCAGCGAAAGAGTCATTCGCATATTGGCTTTGTTTCTCCGAAGGCCTTTGACGCCTGGTTTCCAAGGGCGATCTATTTTTATCACGACTCAGCCCGGTCAATCGAGCGTGGCAGGCTGAAATTCGGCAGGAAATCCGGATATGAGATCGATGGTGGCCAGCGGTACTGGCTGGCGTCACAGATTACCTGGGAGATGCTTCCCGATGGCAGGCTGTTCGGCTTCATAGAGCAGAAATCCGGCTATGTTCATGTTGAAGCTGTCCGATATATCTGTGACAGCACCGTTGATGAAATCCTGGCCAACCGTTGAGCTGGACTGATTCCGGACCGATTCCGGGCTGATATCACCGGCTGGCACAATGCGCCGCCGAAGAAGCTGTTGTGGTCACCGCCTCTGTCGACAGGATCAGTTCTGTTTGTAGCGCACCCCAAGAACCTCGCAGGCATCAGCCTTGCCGATCTGCTGTCGCTGGTCATCGATCATCCGGACCCAGATTTCATGGCCAAACCTGTTTGCCATCTTGCCGGTAATGACCTGCAGCACCTTTTCGCACTGCCCGGTGTCACCGGCCTCTATGCCGGCATCACCATCGCCGCATATGGCATCGGAATTCCGGATGACATTGCCATCGGCATCATGAACAAGGACGCTGACGGCCTCGATATTGCGTCTTGACTGGTTCTTGTGCTGCAGACGAAGCACGAAATAGGTTGCGACCCCGTCATCGTCATTGTCGAACACCACATCGATCGCGCAGGGCGTCCGGTCCTTGTCATGCGCCCATGACATCAAGGGCAGCGACGCCATGACGAGGAACAGGCAGACCGGGACCATAAAGCTGGATTTCACTGACATCACTTCACGCCCCTTCTGCTGTCCTGTCTGTCGGCATCTGCACAGTCACCCCTTACGATACGGTGTGGTTCGTGCCGGCGTCAAATGATGTTGCCGGGCCGCGGGAGACGCCGCTTTACAGGCGGCAAAACGCCCTGCTGACAATGTTTTTTCGCCCGTGCCACATTTTATCCCGGCCATCGCAGCAATTTCGCGCCTGAAGATTCCATGACCCCTGCATCAACCCTGTTTCAAGGAGATGCAGATGAAAACGACAAAGCTTGTGTCAGTGATGATCATGGCCGGCGCGCTGTTCGGTGCGGCCCAGGCCAGCGGTCAGGTGATTGACGAAACCCGTACCGGCTATGTAACGGGCGTTGAAACTGTCTGGACACAGCGCATTGTCCAGGAACCCGTCACCACACGATCCTGCGAGACAGTCCGGTCGCATTCGCGCCTTCAGGGAAATGTTGGTGATATGGTTGTGGGCGGCCTTGTCGGCTCGGCCATCGGCAACAAGCTCAGCGACAATCACGGCGCTGGCTCGCTTGGCGCGCTGTTCGGCGCGATGGCCGCAATGGACCGGACATCGGGCGCCCGCAAGGTCTGCCACGACCGGACAACCTATCACCAGACAACCGAGCAGGTCGCCGATCACTATGTGATCCATGTTCGCTCTGGCGGCCGCGACCTGACATTCCGGTCAAACCACCGGTATCGCGTGAACCAGAGTGTCAGACTCTCCGTTTCCTCGAATTATGGTCTCCTGCGCTGATGCCCGACGCGCCAGCGCCCTCGCAATTCCGACATCTGAAGAAGCAAAGAAGGATTTCACCAATGAAGCGTCTTTCCCTCCCCATGATCGTTCTCGGCGCCTTTACGGTTGCCGCCTGTCAGCAGACGGCCCTGACGTCGTCGACACCAACCGTCTCGGTCATTGATCGTGCCAACGAGATGCAGAACGTCCTGAATTTCGATTCCTGTTTCAGCAACGGGCTGGAACAGGACGCCCAGGCGGCTGCCACCGATGAGCGTGGCCAGTATCTTGCCAGCGCCGAAACCCTTGCCGGATGTGATTCCAAACTTCGTGATTCCGCCTCGCTTGTGCAAATCGAGACGCGGATGCAGGCCAAGGCAATCGCCGTTCAGAACTACATCAAGGGCGGCGATATTCAGGCCGCACGACTGGCCCTGATCGATTTCGAGACAAGCTTTGACGGGGCCGATCTGGTCTATGCCGACGGCAGTTCCTTTACCGACACGATGCGGGTTCTGCTGCACCGGTTCGATGACCGGGTCGGGTACAAGCTGGCGTCGCTGAACGCCCGCCGCAAGGTCAAGGACGAGGTGCGTCGCGCCTGGTACTGGCAGACCAACTGAACCGGCAGAAAGGATCAAACGCCATGAAACACCTTCATCAGATTGCGCCGCGTGCCAGATTTGCAGTCACCATCGCCACGGGGATGGCCCTGGTGATCTGGACGCCGGCCTTCGCCAAGAGCAATGCCGGCTGGCAACCCCAGATCAGCGAAAAGGTGCTGGTTCTGCCACAGAAACAGCTGGAACGAGCCATTCAACGGGACTTTGCCGCCTCACCGCTGGCAAGTGACATGATGGATATCGATCAGCAGATCGCCTCGGAAGTGACCAATATCCAGTCGTTGAATGACTCCCTTCATCTCTATGAAGGTGACGCCGCGATCGAAGCAAAACACCAGACCCTGGCGGCAAAGCGCGCCTATATCGGGCTGATGGGCGAACAGATTGGTCTGAAGCGCGCCAAGCTGAAGACCAAACTGCGGCTGTATCAGCATCTGACGCGCACCGCCAGGCGCAACGCCAGCAGCCTTGAGGACCAGCGCGAGATGACCGCCGCCATCGACGCGGCGCAGGAACGGGCAGGCAAGGTTGAAAGCGCCCTTCGCGAGGAGCTGTTCTATTCGAGCAATCTTCCGGAAAGCAAATTCGGCGAGGATTATGCAGCCAACAGACAGGCCATTGAGGCGCTTCGCAACGCCATTGCAAATCATCCGCTGAACCAGATGGATGCCGGTATCGACGCGCCGGCAAACAAGATCGAGGAGCTGCAGAGACTTGCCATGAATGTCGAGGCACAGCTGGCAATTCTCGACATGGAGGATGAAGTGCTTGGCCATATGGCAAAGCTGCTGTCACTCGACGCCATGGCGTTTGCCGAAGAGGTGGCCGAACGGGCCTATCTCGAAAATGGTGAAACACCCGACATCACCGAAGACTTCAGGTCGCCATCCGCCGGCGTGAAGCTGTTCGTGAATTTCTGATCGTCCAGACCCATACGAAGTCAAACAACGCATGTTAGAGGAGACCCGAACATGACCAGACACATCATCTGCACCTGCCTTGTCGCAACCGCCCTTCTGGCTGGTGCGCCGGCCTTTGCCGGATCGCTTGAAAATATGGAACGCGAGCGGTCGATTATGGTTTCACATCTGCTTGACCCCGACCTGAATGTGGCTCAGCGCGAGGAGAAAATCGCCTTTTCCAAACGTCGGCTTGCCGATCTGGAACGGATCGCCCTGAATGACAAATCGCTGAAATCATCGCGCAGCCCGCTGGTGATGAAGGTGTTCAAGAATTACGAGATGTCCTTTCTTGTCCATTCGGCCGCCGAATCCGGTCGGTCGATGTCCACGCAATGGCTCGAGGGCATTGGTCTGTCGACCAGCGATCTGATGAATGCGCGGTCGATCCCATGATGGCTCTGGCAATCAGATCCCCGCGCAGGCTGCTGGCCGGACGCCCCGCTGCGGCCGGTCGGCAGACGAGCCTGATCGGACTGGCGATGCAGTCACTCAGCCTGTTCCTCGGCCTCGTCGTTGTGGTCACCGCGATGGCCACCTTTGCCACCGGCATGTCGCCGTCGCAGATCCTTGACTGGGCGCTCGACATGCTTGGCGGCGGCTTTCTGCTGCTGTTGTCAGCGCTGGTGCTGACGGCCATGTTCAGCTGTGTCCAGCTGATCCACAGCGCGCATCACCCACAGCCCGATCTTGAACGCCAGAAATGGCTGCAGGCAGGCCTGCAATCATGCAACGGCATCGCCACCCTGGCGCTGACATTCACGCTTCTTGGAATCAGCCTCGGCATTGGCCAGCTGTCGCACAGCAGCCTGACACCCGACAGCATCGACAAGGTGATTGCCACGCTGACCGATGATTTCAGCATGGCGTTTCTGACCTCGGTGATCGGCCTGCCTCTTTCGGCCATTCTTCGCACTGTTCTGATCGTTCTGAACGCGTCACTGGCGTTGACCAGCCGCCCCTGCAGCGATCCGGATACCGGCGATATCGAGGACAGCCCCCCCGTTTCTTCTTCCTGAACAGGAGATCACAAGACATGCGTTACCTCATCTTCAACATTACCGTCCTGTCGGCACTTGGGTATCTTTTCATGGCCTCTCCCGACCAGTCCTTCACCAGCTGGCTAGGCAAGGCGCCGCAGATGTTCGACGCGGCGCGCACCGCCGGTCGTGACGCCGGCGCGGCCGGTGATCCATCGGAAACCGCGGGCACGGCCCTGCTGGAAGCGATGGAACCTGTCATCGAGGAGGTGCTGTCCCCGAAAGCGCACTCCGCCGCCGACCGGGCCGCCTCTGACCGGGCCGCCTCTGACCGGGTCGTCGCCGACCGGATTGTCGCCGACGGCCCGACAGCGGGACAGGTTGCATCAAGCCGGCCGGCCACCGAGCAGGGCGCTGCGGCTGTCGACAGCGACAATCAGCCGGTCACCATGCGCGACATCGAGACGATGATCCGGGCACTGCTCGAAACAAGGACAGAGCCGGCCGGCACGCCGGATGCCGTGAATGCCGCAAATCACCGGTCCCGGCAGGCACCGGATGATGGAGGTGACAAGGCATCTGTGGAAAATCGACCGGCCATTGTCGACGCACCGCCAAAGCCCGTCGCATCAGAACTGGCTGCGGCAGCGCCAGCCGTCAGCGTTCCCGAACCCGATGTCGATACCGTCGGTCAACCTGTGGTTGCTGGCAACGGGTCTGGAACCACCGCGCCCGCCATTTCCGAGGAGATGAGTGATGCCGACATCGCTGCCGCCTTCGCACAGCTTCAGCAGTCAGCCACCGAAGGTGACGTGGCGACAGCCGGGCCGGCGACACCCGAACAGCCGGGTCCGGCAGGTGATGTTGTCGCGGCACCTGCGACCCCGGCATATATGTCACCCGGACAGCGTGCCGACAGTCTGGCCCTGATGGTTGAAGAGCTGCAGCTGATGTATCTGGAACGGACCGGTGGCTGATCGACGCGATATCAGCATCCCGGTCAATCTGGGATTTCTGCTGGCCCTGGTGGTGGCGTCGGCCTTTGTTGCGGCGCCATCACCCGACCAGACTGTCGACATGGCATCCCCCCCGCCGCCAGCCCAGTCAGCCCAGGCAGCGCCAGCGTCCGAACCTCTGCCTGCCGCCCCACCGCCTGCCGCCATACCATTGCGGCTGGCAGCTGTTTCGATGCCGCCGGTTCCGGATATGCCGGAGGCCGAAGCTGCAGCACAACAGCCTGCGCCGGACGCATTGCCAGCCCCGAAACAAACCAAACCCGAGCCGTCCAAGGCGCTCCCCGGTGCCCAGAAGCCAGCCATCCAGAAGCCAGCCACCCCAAAGCAGATCATCCCAGAGCCGATGATCCCAAAGCCGATGATCCCAGAGCCCGTCATCCCGAAACAGGTGGCCCAGCTGACGCCGATGGCACCACGTCAGGATAATTCGCCCCGGCGGGCACCGGTCCAGCCGGACCCTCTCGATCCGCTGACACCCTCGCAGCATCGCCGGACAGACCCGGCACCACCTGTCCTGGCAGCGATGTCTGCGGCCCCGGCAAAGGTACCGGCGGCGGTGTCACAGGCCGAAATACCGGCTGCGCCCTCTACCGATATCGGTGCCGATCAATTGTCGGAAACGATGCCTGCCCTGCAGCCGATGACAGCCGCGGCGACAACCGACATGAAGGTGAATGTCAGCGACAGCGCGCAGGACGTCACGGCCCCTCAGGCGGCCGACTGGCAGGTGGCGGACAGATTGATGGAAACCGCGCCGCAAAGGCTGTCACTTGAATTTCTGTGGCCTGCCGACAGGCAAAGCCATGCCCGGATCTACGCGCATCTTACCAGCTGCCTTGGGGTGGAAACCGGTGTTGTCGATGCGGCGAACAGGGTGCATATGGGTTCCGGCGGCGGCAGGTCGTTCAACGCCGCCCTGCATTCCCCGTTCATGCGGATTGTCGAGCGACCGGTTGACCCGCGCGAGCGCAGCGACATCGAGCGGATCAGGGACCGCCGGCAAGTTGGCGTTGACGGGGGGCGGGCTGTGCGTGTGTTCAGACGCTCGCATGATATGTGGCTGCTGGCGGCACTGAACCGGGCCTTTGGCGGTCTGCCGCCGAATGGCCGGGTGACAGCCGAATATGAGCTTGACCAAGGCGGCCTGTATCTTGGCAAGCTGACACTTGACGGGCGACCTCATGAAGGCCGGATATCACTCGACCGTGACAGCTGCGTCTGATCGCCGGGCCGTTCATCCGGTATGTCGATGCTGGCTAAAGGAGCTATCTCAGGTCGGCATTTTCCGGTTGCCGCGCCACCACAACGCCGATCCCGCTTCCGGTCAGTCGGTTGATATTGGCCTGCTGCACGGAACCGGCAGGGGTCCGGATCAGGTTTTCGAACCATTGACGCCATCCGAAATCCGGCCTGTCGGACACCACGGCATAGAGCGAGAGGCTGTTATTGGCGACGGTAAAGGGCGGGGTCTGGAATCTGTCCCCGGGCTTCAGGTCGGCGCCGCTGCGAAATTCCACATTCGTCGCGTCATCCCCGGTCCGGCTTGTTACGGCAAGCCAGACCCGAACCTTGTCAGAATGGCCGTTCTCCACCGAAAGCCGGATCGGACAGCCGGCTGCGGGCAACATCGGGAATACGGCACCAACCTTCTGGGGTGTGGCCAGTGCCTCGTTGCAGGCATTCGGCGTGCCGGTGCCCGCGGTTCCGGCTGTTGCGGCCTGTTCGAGGCTGTCATCCGTGCTGATCGAGATGTCGAGCGCGTCGCCAAGCTTTTGGGATCGCCCGCCAAGATAGAACACCTCGAAGAAATAGAAGGCGTTGGTAACAACCCAGTTCTTGCGTGCCAGGTTGGTTCTGATTTCCATCAGCAACGCCCTGTGCTGGCCCGCCTGTTCAAAGGCAAGGGCGTTCTGAAGTGCCTGTACAGGAAGATGATAGGCAATCAGGCCAAGCATCAGCGCAAGAATGCTTCCCCCCAGGGCAAGGCCGCGCCAGCGCCGTGGTCCGGGCCGGGGGTGCGGCGTCTCGATACCCGGTGACGGGGCAATCTCGACGCCGATCTGTGTCAGGGCATCCGGGATCGTCGATGCGGTGATGACCGTCCACCCGTCGGGGACGAGATCGACAATCTGGTCTGCATTCGACGGGTGTAGAAGCACCATGATCTGCTCGCCATCATCCTCGAGTGTCTGCAAGGTGGCACGTGACTCGGTGAATTTCTGACGCATATGGTCGACAGGCTTGATGTCGAGGGCGGGGCTGACCTCGCCGCTTGCCCAGATTGTCCGTCCGCCCCGCTGTGCGGCACGCGCGCCGGAAAACATGTCCGCCGCCACAATGATATGGGCCAGAAAGATCCCGAACTGCCAGCTGTCGCCTTGTGTGACCGGGGCGTCGAGGTCGGTCCGGTAGGATCCTTCACCAAGATATTTCTCGATAACGCCGGTTGGCCGCCGGACAAACTGGTCATAGCCGCTGCTGACGGGAAGTGCCTCGAAACTGCCCTCAATACACAGGACCGATCGGATGTCGGGAGCTTCCCTGGTTATGGAGAGGATCTGGACGGCACCTCTGGTTGTCGGGATAAAAACCTTGAAAGGGTTCACCGGATAAAGAACTCCGTTTCCGGGTCGCGGAATGCCTGCACGATATCGTGTGACTGATCTAGCATGATTTGTGCGGTCCCATCCACGATTTCAGGCAATCTCACCAGCGCGAACTGTCCACTGCGGTCGGCAAACAGCATGGTGGGGCTTGCCCGGTCGGGCCCGGACGGCCCCGATACCGTGCCGCCATCCGGTGTGGCGTGAAATTTGACCTGAAGATAGAGGATGCCGTCATTTCGTGACGAGGGCGAAATGATCAGATCAAACATCTGGCCAGGCCGTGTGGCGGTGGTCCCGGTATCAATCGAAGCTGCGGCGGCCTGTTGGTCCTGCCGCGCCACTGCTGTCATGCCAAGAATGTCACGGAATTGCCGGCGCGCGCTGAAGTCGGCCGAAATGCGCGCCAGCAGGGGCCGGGCATCGCCCTCGAAGGTGCCGGTGACGAGCTGGTGCATGATCCGATAGGTGATCCGCGAGCCGGCGTCCCGGTCTGTATTCTGTGCAGTCGGCGTCGCAAGCGCGGTGTGTACCGCCTCTGCCGACAGCCGATTTGCGAGCCGGGCTTCGGCGGTATCGCGGTCGATCCGCGACGGGCTGGATGGGGATGATGGGGTCATGCTGCCGTCTCGTGAAGCTGGGTAAACTGGGTGCCGAAAATGGTCAGATCACCGGTAATCCGGGATGCCGGCGACGGGTCGGGGTGGCTCATTCTGGTCAGCATGGCGGCAAGTTTCAACAGCCTGTCGCCGCCGCATGCCAGCGCGTGTGATCTGTCCGCAGCCTTGGTGGGCGGTTCGCTCCGGTCGGTGCTGCGCAGACCCTGCCGCCGATAGGACTGGGCTGTGCGTTTCATCTTCTGGCGCGTGATGGAAATCGCGCTGTCCGACGGCAGTTGATCCATCGCGCCAAGCATCTGTATCGCAAGCCGCGTCACCGGGTCGTCATCCAAATCCTCATCCGGGGTTTGGCTGGCAAGCTGGCGCTGAAGATCGGCGGCAATGCTGGCCATTTCCTGTCTTGTATCTTCATCCGCCTGTTGCGACAGAAATTCAAAAATGGCGACATCGCCTTCCTCCCACAGGCGCAGATAGGCGGTTGTCGCGATATCCTCGGCGACTGTCCGAAGCGCCTGCCAGCCTGCCAGCAGATCGGCATATATGGCATCATCCATCGCTGTCATTTCGCGCTCGATGTCAGCTGGCTGAAGTGTCTTGTTCCGGCTGGCCTGAACAAGCCTGTTCTGCAGCGGGCCGAAGGCTGCCAGCCTGAGACAGGTCAGCACAAGATTGTGGCCGGTACGTCCCGCCATCGCCGGGATCGCGATCTGCGCAAGCTCGGTCTTGGTGAGGAACTTTATCTCATCACAGGGTGGGCGCTGCAGGTCGGCAAGCCAGTTTGCGGGGGTGGCTTCGTCACCGACAAGCTGACCGAGAGCGGCTGTGGCGCCGTCACTGTCATCGCCGGCGCCAACCGCAAGCTGCGACAGCCTGTCGAAATCCTCATCCTCATGGGCGATGCTCAATGACAGGTGGATATCAAATCCGTCCCCGCGTGACCGGATCAGACAGTCGCGAAATGTCAGCCATGCTCTGGCAGCCGTGCCGAACAGCCTGAATGACATTGTTTCATCAAGGCTCTTGTCGAGCCAGAAATCCAGGATCAGCTGGTCGTCTATATCTTCCGCGGCGAAAGCCGGTGCGCCGACTTCAGCCTCCAGATGTTCGGCAAGTATGCGCGCCAGATTGCGTTCCGCCGCCTGCGGAAGATGCTCTCCGAGAAAATGGTAGAGCCTGTTCGAAAGATCCTTGGTGACCGCTTTTCGCGCGGCGGCACCGGTGTCATCCGCCAGGGTGGCAAAGGCCTCGTTGATGCGGGTGAATCCAAGCGCCTCGACCAGGAATTCAAGACATGCCGTGGCAAGGGGAACCTGCTGGCTGCCGAGCTTGAAAACAGGGTCTTTCGTCCCCGGCTCGACAAATTCCAGCATACCGTCATTCACCTTCAGGGCCGGTGGCGGCGTGGCGGGGGACATCAGGATCCGCTGTGCCTGCCGGGCTGTCAGCGGCCGGTCGGTCACCAGCAGCTGATCAAGCCTGATCTCCATCATCGCCGCAGCCGACATCACATGCACGGTGCGGAACAGCAGCGGCCCGTATCCGCGGCTGGCAATTGTTGTGATCAGTTGTGTGACAATATCCGGCTGATAGGCGGGGTCGCCATTCAGCGCTGTCGCCTCGCCGACCGACCGCAGGCAGTTCAGGAAATATTCCGATGGCGGTGTGACGGTGAATTCCGACCAGCCACCCAGAATCTCGGTCGGATCTACCATGCCGCGCCGCCCTGGCTGGCCACAGGGCAGATGCCGCAGACCACGCCGACCGGGCGGCATTTCAACAATCGTGGCACTGCCTTTTCCATTCGCCCATAAACCCTGATAATCCGGTGCCGCCGCCATAGAAACTACCCCGATCATTGGTTTGCTTTCAACCAGTGACGAAAGGCGGTGCGATTTCCCTGCATGCTGGTGACAAGCTGTTCGGCCGGTCCGGTACCGCCGGTCAGCGCAGGCGGCGAGGGTGGATCGGCGGCAAGCGTTGCCCGGGCCGCGGCAAACCAGAAATCCGCTTCCTTCAGATGCTGCTGCCATGCGGCTGTCGCCGCCGGCACTGTGCCTGTCGATTGCCGATATGGGGCCTTGATATGGGTCTTGGCCTTGAAAGGGGTTTCGGCTGGCATTGATGGATTGTTTGCGGACGCAACTGCCCTGCCGGCACCGTCCCGGTCACTGATCACGCCGGCCCAGCCAGCTTCATAGGCCTGCGCGGCGGCAAGAACCTTGATGACATAGCCTCTGGTAACCGGGATGATTTTCGGCTCCGGACCGGCGGTGACCCGCGAGCCGCCATTATAATGCGACAGGGCCAGATCAATCCTGCCGTCATAGCGTGTGATAAGCTGGTCAAGGAAGGTCACGCCGGCCTTGATGTTGATTGCCGGGTCAAAAAGCTCTGTGCGGCTCAGCCCGAATACATCACGCCCCGTCTTCGGCATGATCTGCATGACGCCGATGGCCCCGGCAGAGCTGACGACGTGGGGCCGGAAGCCGGATTCAATCTTCGCAACGGCCAGCGCCACGCTTGGTGTGACATTGGCTGTCTTTCGGGCCTCCTGCACGACAAGCCGCATCAGGCTGTCCTTTGTGTGCAGCGATTGTGAAGGTGATGCTGCCTGTGCAGACAGCGTCAGTCCAAATGCCCCTGTGACGAGCAGGGCCGAAACCAGCAGATATCTCAGTAACAGTGAAATCATTGACCGGTCCTTTCCTGTGATGCGGCAAGCCGGGCCTGCCAGTCCGGTGTCAGTTCGGCAATTTCCAGGGTCAGACCCGGATGCTGGCGCTGGAAGCTGGTGAGGCTCGAGATTGGCATTCTGTCAGACACGGCAAGAATGACCGGCTGCTGCCGGTCGATGCTGGCCGGGTCGATCCGGGACAGCGTCGAGTCAAACAGACCGTCTTCGGTGTAGATGATCAACTGACGTTCCCGGTCATCGGTCGGTTTGGTGCTTTTGTCGGTGGTGATCTCCACCGTCGCGGCTGCGGTGGCCGTGCCGTCCGTCTGCGGTGCGTTCACCATCGCGAACAGCATCAGGATCATCAGGCTGAAAAAGGCCATGGCGAGGGCCAGAGCCACTTCGGCCAGGGGGTTTGCGCCATCATTGATCATTGGACTCTCCAGAAGCGTCTCTTTCTTCTGAAGACATGAAATTTTCAGGACTGTTTTTGGCTGATCCGGCCTGACGATCAGATGCCGGGCAGGGCGGTCAGTTGAATTTTACCGAGTTGCCGGTGCTGCCCTTGCGGTTGGCAATCGAAATGCGCCGAATATCGATGCGGTTGCCACTCATCACGAACTGCACATCCTCGCCGACATTCAATCCGATTTCCGCAAGCGACACCATGATCCATTCACCAAGCCGGTCAAGATCGGCGGTGGTGTGATAGCGAAGCCGCTGGCGCGGACCGGATGATTGCGAGCGGGTGATATCCACAAAGCCCGGAAATTCGTTGCGCATCAGATCCACCAGCTGGATCCGTTCATCCGCGCTGAGATCGATGAGTTCAACCTGAAGGATGGCAATCGCCCCGCCGTCACCGGCCAATGTGCCGCCCGGTTCCTGCAACAGAAACACAAGGCTTTCACCGAGCGTGTCGGCCATTCTTTCGACCTCGGCCTGCAGCGCCATCGCCTGGCAGTCGGCGGCACAGGGTGTTGGCGGCACAAGCGTGGTGTTTGGCACCGACCAGCTGGCGATGAGCTGCTGGCTTGCCGGCTCGTAGATTTCCGAACTCAGACGGATGTCATATCCGGGCGACCCGGCACCTGTTTCGGTGACTTCGAGATCAACCAGCACGATGATGGACTTGCCGATGATGGTCACGATGTCATTGCCGCGGGACATGATGTCGGATCGTGACACCACCGGGCCGATATTCAGCTTGTCGAGCAGCGGCGTCGGCGACGCCACCCTGTAGCCGGACCGGCTGAGGCGCGAGCCGACTGTCACCGCGGCTCTGGTCTGGACATCATTGTTCACCGTCGGGATGACGATAACCGTATCCTCGGCCTGCGCTCTGCCGATGCCGCCAATGGTCAGGCATAGCCATGCGGCAAGGCATATCAGGATGAGGTATGAAATCCGCATCGGTGGCCGCGCCGCACGGGCAGGGGTGGCAAGGCCGGTCACCATGCTGGCAGGGATTCGGGAGGTGGGATTTACTGAAGTCATGATATCACCCGTCACATAGCGGAGAGTAAATTCTTGTCGCGCGATCCTTCTGGATCCGGATGCTGTCATCCTTCACCAGAAGTCTGGATGTCGGCGAGGAGGCCAGGCCATAGGACACCATCAGCTGTTCCAGCCATTTCTGCATCCGCTGGCTGGTTGCCGTGCTGTCATAAAGATATATGGCGAAAGACGGATTGGGTGCCTTGACCAGTTCGATCGACACGAAGCCGGGAAATTCGGTCTCCATCGTGGCCAGAAGGCCGCGTCTTTCACAAAGGTCAAAGCCTTCCAGCGCCAGCCTGTATTGCGTCGTGCGACCGCCCCAGGGCTTTTTCGCGGCGGCGGACAGGACATACCCGTTCTGTTCGAGCTGGCGTGCCAGTGTGCGTGTCAGCGATGCTGCTGCGGCGGCAATGGCCATGTCATTTTCCGGCTCCAGGATCGGCAGGGTCGATGTTCTGGCCACCAGCTGGCCAAACTCGACATCGACCACCGAGGCGGCCGGTACCGGCAGGCTGTCAGGTCCGGCGGAGGTCAGCAGGTCGAATTCGACAGCCAGCAGTCTGCCCGGACGCTGCGCGGCAACCTGCCTGAGGACCTGCAGACGCTGCGAACGGTAATCGCCGGCTGCCGAGGCGTCGCCGGCGTTCTTTGGTGCCGGCATGAAATCAGGATCGATCGGCAGAACGCCGATATCCATGAATGCCGCGCCAGCCGCAAATTCAAGACGGGTCTGCAGGGATGCCAGATCAGCCTTGCCATCCGCCGCCGGGATGATCAGCAGGCTGTCGATGTCACTTGCTGCTGTCTGGGCGTGCGCGGCCGGGGCAAACCCGGCCAGCGGTGCCAGCGCCAGAATATATAGCAGCATCGCAACAGCCCTTGTTGTCGTCTTGTGCATGATCACGTCCCGCATTCTTTTTTGTACCCGTTCATTTCCATCGGCGCGGCATGTTTTTGTGTTATCGACAGCCGGCTCATATCCGGTAGATGAAATTTTCTGGCTGAATTTTGCATAGACCCTGAAAGTAACCGGCTTTGCCCCCAAACCAAAGCCAAGCTTGTTTAACAAATGGTGTTCTTGCTAATGTAGCTGATGGGGGACAATAGGAACATCGAACGTGGTGGATCATATGCGTTTCCAGAATATCTTCAGCTTCACTTCTGTCTCTGTCATCTCCGGATGGGTAAAAGCGGCACTGCTCTTTGGCGCCGTGACCATCGCCGGGCAGCAGGCGATGGCGCAATGCGTGACAGACCAGCCCTTTTACGGATCTGTCGAAACCGCCTATGAGGCGAAGAGCAATTTCAACAGCAAGCCCAAGGATGAAGACATCGCGGCGGCGCATGATCAGGCTGTTCAGAATGCCTGGCAAAGCTATGTGGGAAGCTGCATGGGCGCTGGCCGGATGCAGCAATATCTGGCCCAGCAGAATGACATTCTGCGCAACCTCGACACTTATCTGCTCAACAAGCAGGTTGCCCATGAGGTGGACAAGAAGGCAAAGACAATCATGGCCGAGGCGCTGTTGCTGGTGAACCAGCCGCTGATCGACGGCATGTTCACCAGTACATCGGGCGGCGGCGACGGCGATGGCGCCTATATGGTCTGGATTTTCGCGGCGAAGCAGGCGGTCTATACAAAGGAAAGCGACGTCACCACCTATGATGCGGACGTCTCCAAGCAAAGCAGTTCCAAATCCCTGAAGTCGGAAGAAACGGTCCTTGCCGAAGATGACACCACAACCGTTGAAACCACATTGAAGGAACAAAAGAGCAAATCGTCGAGCGGCGGTGAAACAACCCAGCGCGGCGCTGAACGCACGGCCGTGATCCGGGATTTCGATCTTGTTCCAACCCTGCAGTTCAATACCCAGTTCTCGGAAATCATGTCGCTCAACAATTATGAACCGACCGATTATCTGGATGTGCTGGACAGCTGTGGCGGCGAGGACCTCGAGGTCATCGAAGAAGAACTGGCCTTTGACGGCAGGATGAGCCGCGAGACACGTCGCGCGGTGATTACGGCTGTTCGCGACTGCGACGTCCAATATCTGGCCATCGGCACGATCGAGGTCAATCAGCCGAAAGTGTCGGTTGTCGACGGCTACACGGTGTCGGTATCGATCACCGGCGAGGTTCTGGATGTGTCGCGCCGGCTGCCGAAAAAGGTGGCCGCGATCGGCCCGGTTCTTGGACAGGCCGGTGGTGATGAAGACAACACCGCGGTTACAAATGCGCTGAAAATTGCCGGCGATCTTGCCGCCCAGGAAATTGTCAGCCGTCTCAACGCAAAGGGCGTCAACTAGACCCTCGGATCAGGAATCATCCGGCAGGGGCATCGCTCTGATGCCCCCCGCGGATATGATTATGGTGGAAATATCATGACTACAGCAAAAATGATGGCAGCCGGTCTGTTGTTCGGCCTTGTGGCCCTGGTCACCGGGTTTGTCTCGACGCCGGCCGAGGCGAGGGGCGGGGTTGAAATTGTCACCGTTCAGTCGCAGGGGCTTGGCATCTCGCAACGCGATGCCGTTCTTGACGGCGTCCGCGAGGCGGTGTCGATGGTCAATGGCATGGCCATTGCCTCGCAGACCGCGCTGGCCGAAATGACCACCGAGGTGACAACAGAAACCGATTCATCCTTTCTTGCCTCGTCAGCCTTCATGGAACAGATCAGCACCGCCACCAGCGGCATCGTGGAAAGCTACAACATCCTGTCCAGCGGCACAGATGCCGGCACAGGGCTGGTTACGGTCAATCTTTCGGTTCAGGTGGCGCGTTACCAGACGTCAAAACAGCTGGACAGGCTGCGGATGGCGCTGAGCGGTATCCTGATCGACAATGATGTTCAGGACCGGGCGGCGGCGGCGGAATTTGCCGAAGACCTGCAGGACGGGGTGATCGACTATCTGACCCAGACCCGCAGGTTCGCGATGATTGACCGGCAGCTGATGGCAGAAACACAGGCCGAGCTGAACTATGTTGCCACGGCCAATGTTCCGACGCGCGAGCTGGCCAGACTCGGCAATCGGGTCGGCACCGACTATCTGGTCGTGATCGAACTTCGCGATCTTGTGACAACGGTTACCGAACGTCAGATGGCAACCACCAACCGGGTCCGGCGCAAGACAGTCCTGACAAGCGAGGTTGGGGTGCGGATCATCGATGTGGCCACCTCGCAGATCAAATTTTCCGGAACGGTCGACACCAGCGCCACAACCGACTATCGCGATCTTGCCCGCAGCGCGGCGCGTGCGATTGGTCGCTATGTCCAGAATGCCATCTATCCGATCCGGATCGTGGCCATTGACGGCAACGTGCTGACGCTTGGTCAGGGTGGCAAGACGATCGACCAGGGCGAGCGTTACAGCCTGATCCGGCTTGGCGAGAGGATGTATGACCCCTATAGCAAGGAAAGCCTCGGCTACAAGGAAACCACCGTTGGCACGGTTGTCATCACAACGGTCAGAGCCAAACAGTCAAAGGCTGAAATTGAAACTTTCGACGGCGGCGATATGGCCTCGCTGACGGGCTATGAATATGTGGTCCGCCCGCTTGAACCGGCACCGGATGCCGATCTGAAGGCGGCGCGCGAACGTGTCAAGAAGGCCCGCGAACAGTCGCAGTCACTGAAGGACAAATTCGACAACTAGCTGGATGAGGCTGGCGGGATGAGGCTGGGCCGTATCTCGGCCACATGCCGGTCAATCGGTCGTGGCGTTGGTGGCGCTGCTGTCCGATACGGCCATATAGGCCGCAACGGCCTCTTCCATCACGGTTTCATATGTTGCCAGCAGATCCGGGTCCGTGACCTCGTCAAGCCGGTCAATCAACAGCTCGTCACGGGCAAAGCCGGCATCCAGATCACCTGCCTTCAGCGCACTGACAACCTCGCTCACAAGCATGTTGGGGTTGTCGGTATCCTCAAAAATCTCTCGATACCGTCTGGCGGCATGCTTGTATTCGGCGTCCGCAAACAATGCGCCGGCCACCGCCACCCGTGCCGCGACAATGTCGGACGGTGTGATCGTGACAGGCGCGCTGGTGACGCCCTGATCCGCAACCAGGCACAGCGTGACAGCGTAGTCTTCATCGGCAACGCGGCGGGTCAGGACTTTGGAGTCGACAATCTTGCCCCGCGAGCGCCAGGTCTTGAACATGCTGGTGGAAACCAGCTTGTCCGTCACCTGTCGTGTGAGCGCATCCTCGAACACGGTCTGTTCAGGTGTCAGCAGTCTGCTGCGGCAGTAGGGTTCGCCAATTCGTTCGGGCTTGATGCTGCCACGAACGGGAAAGGCGACAAGCGCATAGCGTGTTCCCTGCCGGGCGGCGAATTGTGAGGCCCGGCCACCAATGTCGCCAACAACGTCGCTGCCGTCGAAGATGTCCCGGAGCTTTTCGTCAGCCTGCCTGAAGTCCGACAGCAGCTGGATGCCCCTGTTGTCCTCGGCATTTGCGGTCGTGATTGTTGGCAGGGTGATGGCTGCAAGGGCCAGCCAGATACCGCCTATGCGGCCTGGCAAGCCTCGGCACCGGAATGCCGAGGTTTCCATTTGGGTGGGCATTGATCAGAAATCTTCCTTGTCTGATACCTGACCGGTCGGGCCTTGGGGATTGATGCTGCCGGCGTTCATACCGCCCTCGATCTGCAACGCCCGCGAGGTGCTTTTTGCGGGTGCGGCGCTACCCTGCTGCGACTCCATCTTGTCAAGCTTGCCTGCCGCAGCGGCATTTTCACGGCCGGCCTGACGCGCCTGGGCCGTGGCCGACTGCGAAAAGACGGCGACACTGAACTGCCAGTAGCCATCATCCGATTTGAAAGACCGTGTGCGCACACCGGGCGGCACCTTGCCGGCGCTGACGGTTGAATAGGCCTGGCTGTCGGTCAGGACGTTCAGGAAGACATTGCGTTCATTGTCCAGAACCTGCGGGTCGCCGACATTGCCGTCTTCATCGACCGGGATCTCGAACTGCTCGCTGCCTTCAATCTGGGATTCGTCAAATCCGCCTTCCCAATAGAGATTGTCACCTTGCAGAAACTGGACCAGCGCGTTGCGCGCCCGTGTCTCGGCATTGTTCTGGGCCGCCTTCGCCAGACGTTTGGCGACGTTCTTGTTCTTGTTGGTTCTGATAATGGACGAACCGAATCCGACCACAACCTGCTCACCTGTATCAGGGGCGGTGATCAGGCGTGCGCCCATTGGCGGGGTCGCGAATTTGGCGATCTCGACCATCAGGCTCTGGAAGGCGGCATTCGGATCACCGGTCTGGATCACCGCTTCGCCAAGGCGGGAAAAGGCGGACCGGGTCTTGGTGCTGGACGCAACCGAAATCGAGACTTCCTGTTCATTGACATTGTCGTCGACATCGAACACGACAAACGCCGCCAGAAGCCCGGAGATGGTCTCCTTGCACACTTCCGAGGTTTCGGTCAGCGTATTGGCGGCGGATTCGACGCCTGTCTGAAGGTCGACAAGATCGTCAGTGACAGCGCCCTCGCACTTGTTCCGGACACCTTCGAAATTGACCAGAAGCTGGCGTTTGGCTTCCTGATAGGCACGGAAATAGGCGCCGCGCTTGGACAGCAATGTCGCATTGAGATTTTGATAGGTGTTGTAGCCGACCGATGCGCGCGCGATCGTGCCAAGGCCGGTTTTGGTGCTGACCAGCAACACCCCGTCACCATCCTCCGCCAGCAACCCGTTGGCGGCGTTCAAGCCGTCCTGCATGGTTTCGGCATGGACGGTCTCGCCCACCTCGACATTGCCTTCAACAACGTCACTGCCACCCTGCACAGGCGCCAGAAAGCTGTCGAGATCGAGGTTCTGGGCCATCGCATGACCACTGCCAAACACCAGCGTGGCAACCACCGCTGCCATGCGCAAGCCGAGGGTTCCTGTTGGTTTCGCAACACGCTTCATCATCTTTCGACCATCCCTGTCTCTGTCTTCACACTCTTTAATTTACGACTCAATTGTTCTTGATATCCAGTGTCTTCCCGCCATTTGGTCGATGCGAAAACGCAAAACACTTTTCTGTTCCTGAGACACAAAACACCACGATGCTCTGTTACCATGAAAAATCCAGGACAGTTTTTTGCATTGAGGTTTGCCTATGTCTCCGAGACCATTTTTGTTTGTTGCGGTTGTTGTCATGCTTGTTGGGCTGGTCGCGCCCGTCGAGGCCAACCTGTTCAAGGATCTTAAGAAAGCCCTCGGTGATGTCGAGAAAAGTCTGGGGTCAAAGGGCAACGGCAATGGCAATGGCAACACCAACAATTCTACGCAAGGGTCAGGCGGGTCTGTTTCCGGATCATCATCCGGATCCGCATCGGCGGCGGCCTCGCAGCCTGACGATTTCGGCGACAGTGACTCCTTCATCAAGACCATCTGCGAGCCCATTCCAACCTCCAGCATCTACAAGAAGCTTGCCAAGCCCGACTTTGCGACCGTCGAAAAGGATTTTGGCCGGTCTGCGGACCAGCTTGATATCGCGTTCCGGAAGTTCAAGCCCATCTCGCATCCCTATCTGATCAATTTCGACGTGTACAAAACCGGCTTTTCCAGTGTCGAGGTCGAGGAGCTGTTTGCAAACTTCCTGCGCCGCCCGAATGCCAAGGATCTTGCCATCATGGTGGCGACGGCAAATGCAAATTCCTTCGATGCCAAGAAAAAGGTCTGGGCCGCCGATGCCAGATTTGCCTATGGGCTGGTCCACAGTTTCTTCCCTGACGCCGGCGGCAAGGAATCGCGCGGTGAGCAGTTGATCAAGGATGCCGCGAAATCAAACCAGTTCGCGGCGCGTTATGTCGAGGGGTTGCGCTGGTACAAGGGCTATGGTCGGCAGGTCAATCTCAAGAATGCGGTGTCCTGGATGCGGCCGGGCTATGAAGAGGCCCAGAACATGCCGGGCGATCTGGCCCATATCATCGAAGACACTTTCATGCGCCTGGTCGTCGAGCCGGGTTATGAAAACCGCGATCTCTATATCGGGCTGATAGAAGAGGCACAAAAGAACCGCGCGGCTCTCGAAGAGCAGATGAGGGCCAATTCCGGCAATTCGGCAGTCACCCAGTCGCTGCGACCGCAGGTCATGGAACTGACCAGAATGCGGGGCGAATTGCTGATTGATCTGGCGACGCTTGGTCAGGTCGGGGCCGATGTCGAGAAATACAAGGCGGATTACAACATGCTGGTCAGCCAGTCGGACCCGTCTGTGGCCACGGTGAACGAACTGATCGTCAAGACGCAGGCCTTTGACGATTTCCTGAAACAAAAGCAGAGCAATTTTGCGACCCTCGAGGCTGGGGGACAGGAAAGGCTTCAGGGAATCTATCAGCGAACCGAGGCCTATGTGATCAAGGCGCGGACAATTGGCGCGACATTCGCCTTTTCCTTCATGATGGGGGGCAGTGGGGCCGGGGATCTGCTTGATGAAGAATCGATCGCCCTGTTCAAGGAGGTCGCGCAGTCGCGGCCATATGCCTGCGAGCTGAGACGTTCCATTCTTGCCTATGCAAAGCAGGTGAATGCAAAGCTGGAATCAAAGCCGGTTGCGTTCAATGAAAATGTGCTTCCGACCCGTACAGGCAAGAAAAAGCGGCGTTAGGAGCCGATCAATCTGGCCCTGACCCCGCCTGGCGCGCAATGCGCAGGGCAAGGGGGTCAGGCGCCAAAGGCCCGTGGCAGCAGAGCCGCGACATCATCGCATTCGCCGCTCATGATATCCCAGTCCTCGCTCAGCGCTTCCAGATAATAGGCTTCATCCGCCTTCTGCTGTATCGACAGCCCATCATAGAGCTGGCCGCGCATATCTTCATTCAGGATGGCGTCAAAGGCACGATCCAGCAGCGTTTCGTGAAGCAGATAGATGCGGCTTCGCCGATCCATCTGGAACTCGCGCTCTGCATATTCCAGAAACGCCCATTGGCCGAAGAATTGCTGTGTGAAGATCGGGCGCCCGCCATCTATCTCGAAAATCTGGATCTCGATGCGCGCGCCAAGCGTCACTTCAACCTGATTGAAATCCACCAGCGATTCATTCTGCAGGCTCTTCAGCTGGCCAACTTTCATGCGCCCCTGCAATTCAACGTCGGCTTCCTGGAATTCCCATCCATGATTGACCAGACGAATGCCGATCTGCGCATCGGCAAGCGGAAGGCGGGTGTTCAGCGCCGAGCTGCCGGTCGCGGTGGCGATTGTCATTTCACGGCGCATGCGCCGGTTCACCGCGCTTGTCTTCCTGTAAGGCACCACCGGCACCTTCAGCTTTTCGGAAAAGGCGGTGGTGACAACAAGCGCCATTGTCTCTCCATAGGCCTCGATATCGAGCCCGATCAGATCAGCCGCCACCGCGGCAAACTCGGTATTGACCGTCTCGATATACTGGAAATTCTTGCCCCGGTATTTGACGTCATATTCGTAATTCAGCGCGATGTCGGTCATGAAGCGGGCGATGCTGCCGCTGTTGTTCTTGTTGGCCAGAAGGTCGAAGAACAGCTTTGGCAGCGCGTCATCGCCGGCCTTTCCGGCAAGGGCCGTGAAATAGCGGCCCCGCACGGCAAAGGTCGCAATCACCCGGTTGTCAACGATATCAAAGACAATATTGTAGCCGGTCAGGCGCAGATTGAAGGCTGTGGCGTCTTCGGATGGTCTGTAGCCGCTCTGCAATACGGTTTCGCGGGACAGGCCGAACACCATGCCGTATCGCGTTGTGGTCTTGTCCATGCCGGCCCTGAGGTCAATCCCGGCGGATGACCAGTCGGCCCCGCGAATGGCCTCAAGCAGCGCCCTGTTGACAGTCTGGCCTGTGGGGCTGGTATTGGCTGTCATTGCCAGCGCGGCCTTTGTATGCGGCGTCCGGTTGGTCTCCTCATCCAGCAGATAGGCGCCGCCCCATGTTACCGTACCGGGAATTGCCGCGTTGGCGGATGTTACAAACGGCAGATGACGGTTGATGCCATAGAGGCCGCCCGTGGCGGTGGCGAGGCCAAGAAATGTACGACGCTTCATGGCGACAGACTCCGGCTTGCAACAAATGACAGACGACTACAGGCCGCAACTCAGGCCGCGCGCCTTGGCTTCCTTAACATAGGGCTGCCAGCGCAGATTGTCGTCGTTCCAGCGCTTGATGTTATCCTCTTCGAATATGGCAAGACGGCACAGATCATCAGCGTTGCACACCGCCGGGTCGGTCACGCAGCTGTCGAGCCCGCCATAGGTTACCGCCGGTTCCGACGGGCCGCCGCAGGCAGCCAGTGTGGCCGCACCGCAGGCAAGCAGGCCAGCCGTGACGAGACCTCGGATCCGGGCGGCATGGCCTGAGCTGTCGGGGGTTGCGGCGGGTTCAGGGGAAAACAGATGACGTGACGACATAGATCAAAATCCTTATCCAGAAAAACGAACCGACAGGCTGCATACAACCACATGTCGGTCTGGCATATTTCAGTCTGGCATATTTCAGTCTGGTTTAATAGATCCCGGACAGTGTCCTGTCCGGCTGTCCGGCGTCATCCGATTTCAATTGGTGACGGCATTTGCTAGAGTGATCCAAGGGCTGTGGGTGTTGTGGCCGACTGTGTATGTGGAATGATGTGAATATGAAACCCGATTGGAAACCCTCGCTGGTTGGTCTGCCCCTATATCTGCCCCTGTATCTGCCCCTGTATCTGTCTTTATATCTGGTTGCATGCTGTGGGCTGGTCCTGTCCGGGGCCGCCATCGCGGCGGAGAAATGGAACGGCGCGATCAGCGCCCAGTACCCGATCAGTTTTGAAATGTCGCCAAAGGAGGCGTGCGAGAATGCCGAGGAACAGGCCAAGCTCGACGCGATGAGCCTCGCCGGATGCGAGACATTGTCCTTTCGGCAGGTCGAAACATGTGAAAGCTCGGATGACAGCGAGAGATGCGCCTTCTTTCAGGAAACGTTCAACGCATATGACAATTGTTTCATTGCCAAATATGACCTTCTGGACCGGAACACCAGAAAGCTGGATATCAACCAGAATCAGGTTTGCGAGGTCAGGGCGGAGATTGCTGTCAGGGGGTTCAGAAACAATCATGACCCGCAATTGATCGTTCGGGTTGATGATACGCTTGGCCGTGTATTCAGGCCGGGTGAAGAGGTGGTCGTGTCCGGCCAACTGAGTCAGGCGGCCTATGTCAATGTGCTTGGGTGGTATCCTGAAATCGATCAGGATCACCTGTACAGGCTGCACACCGATCAGGCGCTGGACTCACCGAGATTCAAGACTGATTTCCTGTTGCCGCCCGAAACACAGGTCGAAAGATGGTGGGCCGCTCTGGCTGATGATTACCAGCGTAACGAGAGCAATGAATTCCTGATCGTGCTGGCGTCCAAGACGCCATTCAAGGTTTTGGAAAAGGAGTCGCGGTCCGATTTCTTCCGACGGCTCGACGAATTCGGGCGTGAGAACTGGCGAATTGCCAGATACAGCTACCGTATAGTGAAATGATAATGATGATGACCAAAATGACATCACGCCAGCTGCCTGTCGTGACCATGCCCGTGACCATGACCATGACTGTGGCGCTGGTGTTGCTTGCCTTGCTGGCGCCGGTTACGGGTGCCAGTGCGCTCACCTTCAAAAAGGATGGAAGCGTCATCCAGAAGGATGGCAAGGTGGTGCAGCCATCCGATGCGCCCGCCAGCACCGGTTCCGCCCCGACAGCGGCGCCGGCCACCACAACAGCGCCAGCCAGGGCAATGGCGGCGGGGCGAATTCCCGATTGGTGCGCGTCGCCGCCCGAAAATACGATTTTCAGGGTTTCAGCCTGTGGCACCGCCAGCTCCACCTCGCTGTCGATGGCCAAGAACAGGGCGCTTCTTGACGCCAAAAGACAGCTTGCCGATGTGGTGAATGGCGCGATCGAATTTGCCAATAACAGCATCGTCAGTTCGGCCAATGAGGTTCCGATCCGCGGTTATCGCCGGATTTCGGAGGAAACGATGACGATCAAGGGCCGCCTTCACCATTTCGTGCTGTTGCAGATGGAAATCGGCCCGGCTGCGGATCTGATGACAAAATCGCTGGAATACAGCATCGACAGGTTCAAGAGCATCTGTCCGGATGGCTGGACGACGGTTGATGGTGGGTGCGTCATCTACTGACGGGGGTATCTACTGGCGGGGGGCGCTATTCGAACCTCACCAACACACGGTCGGCATCTCCCTGCAATTCCGGCGTCTGGCTTCCCGATGATTGCTGGATGACGTTCTGCTGAACATAGGCGTGAAGCTCGCCGGCGGTGATCTGCCGGTCATTGTTGGCATCGGCGCCGCCTTCCATTCCCTTCATCAGGAAATAGCTGAACATGCCGTGCTTGACTTCTTCCAGTGGCTTGGCCGTCTGTTCGCCGCCGGCGGCGGTCATGACGGTAAAGCCGTCTGGAATGGCCTGTTCCCTTGCCCGGATGGCGATCGGGCGGCTGGCAATCAGGCTTTCAGTGCCCCGTGTCGTGCCGGAATAGCAGGTGTCGAGAAATACCGTTACCGAGCGCGGATTGGCGGCGGCAATATCAGCAAACAGTTCCTTGCGCAGCAGCGCGGTGCGATCAAGCAGCCGCGGCGAGCCGTCATGCGGAAGCAGATACATGTCCTTGCCGTCTTCGCTCGCCAGCCCATGTCCGGCAAAAAATACATAGATGTCGGACTTACCGGGACGGTTGGCGCGATACAGCCAGTCCTGGACGGTGAGCAGGATACCCTTTTCGTCTGCCACATCATCGACCAGTGTCTTGATGCGATTGCTTGGAATGCCAAGCTTGTGCGCCGCATAATCGGCAAACACGCTGGCATCACTGTTGGCATAGGCGGCCTTGACCGGTGTTTCGGTGTAGGTTTCCACCCCGATGATCAGCGCCAGCGCGTCCTTGTTCCGGGCTGCCATCTGACCAAGCGGGTTCAGCCTGTCAAAGGCAATGGCCGTTGATACGGGCGCGGCAACACGGTCCAGCTGGACATCGAGGCTTTTTGACGTGCCGCGCATGTTTACCGCCACAATACGGACGGTCACCCCACCTGTCGGCACATAGGTCTGCGCGCTGAAGCTGCCATTACCCGCAAGGGGCACCAGACGACCATCGATCCGCAGTTCGGCGATGCCGGCGCTGTCGGTAACCTGCCCGCTGACCGTGCCCTGCGGGCCGACAGAGGTGGCGCTGACGATGGTAATTTCGGGTATCGTGGGTTCAGGTGCCGGTGTTGGTGCCGGTATTGGTGGCGTTACTGCTGCTGTTGCCGTTGGGGGTTGCGTCGGGGCGATCTGATCCTGCGCATTGGTTGCCAGATCGGTTTCGGCGGCTGCAGGTTCTGCAGGTTTCGCCGCTGTCAGGGTTCCCGCAATGGCACAAGTCAACTGACGTGACCTGGCTTCATCAACAAAGGCGGAAAAGGCTGCGCTCTGGCGCAAGCCGCCCTTTTTGTCGGTCGCCAACCGGCACAGCGCCATATCATCAAGCTGCTGCGCCAATGCCATGGTCGGGCTGGCCTCTGCGGCGGGCTGGCGCGCAGCCACTGCCGGCGGCGGTGCCTTGTCCGTTGTTCCGCCAGTCGCGACCGGGTCATCCGACCTGGATGGAGATGCCGCGATGACCGGCGGTGTTTCAGCTGCCTCTGGAACTGCCTCTGGAACTGTCTTTGGGGTTGCCTCGGCAACTGCCTCGGGGACTGTTTTCGGCGTGGCGGCCGGTGTTACGGCCGGCGTAGTGGCTGGCTTGGCTGTCGAGCGTGACAGCAGGTTGCCGTCACCGTCGCAGGTGATGCCGCGCCGCAAGACCTCGGTGCGCCACACCGGCAGGACCATGGCGAATTTACACACCGCCTCATCAGACTTCGAATCTGGATTGATCAGCGTTGACCCGTTCTGCGACAATGAATTGGCACTGGCCGTTGCGACCGTGAGGGCAAGCAGGCCCATCATTGAAAACGCAATGGCATATCCCCACATCCGGGCGATGCTGGACAATTCTTTCTGTCCTGATAGTCTATCATTTTGGAGTATCTTGATCATGCGACTGTCTAAATTCTTACTCGTCAAAAGCTGGATTCTTGCTGCGTTTCTACTTGTTCCCTCAATGCAGGCTGTCGCTGTCGAGGATGGGGCCTATGTAGGATTTTTTCAAGTCACATACGCCATTCCCGAGGCGAACAGGGAACTCAACGATACCGGTGAACTTCTGCTTGTCATCGAAGACAACAAGATTGTCGATATCCAGTATGACGATGAAGGATTCGTGAAGGGCAAGGTTACATACAAGCTGAAGATTGACAAGAAATCGGGAAAGCTGAGTGGCTATTTTATCGAGCGGGACCGCCTTTACGAGGGCAACAGGCTGACGCTTCGCTGGCAGATGAAGGGTGTCTTTGCCGGTGAATATTTCGCTGGTAACGCCTCTATCTATCTGACGCAATGGAATGGCCAGACCCCGGAGGCCGGGATGCTGAAAATCGCCACATATGCGTTTGAAAGCCCCTGATCCATTGTTGGCCAGGTGGCGTCATCACCGGTGATTCCCCTGTTCAAAACAGGAACAATATCGCCTAGGGTAAGCGGCTGATGACCGGAAGAGGTGCGCGCCCATCTGGCGAAGGCCGCCCTGCTTTTCCCGGTTGAGCTGGTCCGAGGGTTTTGGCAGTGCATCCCAAGATTGACATCCTGTCCGGGCCCACCGCGCTGGAGCCGGCGCGCGCGCTTTCAGACAGGCTTGATATAGACCTTCACATCAAGCGGGATGATCTGGCCGGGCCGTCTTTCGGCGGCAACAAGTCACGACAGCTTGAATATTATTTCGGTGAAGCGGCGTCACAGAATGCCGACACAATTCTGATTACCGGCGCGGTGCAGTCGAATTTCACACGCACTGCTGTTGCTGTTGCGCGGTCGCGTGGCATGCGGGCCATTGTGCAATTCGAAGATCGGGTAAGGACCACGTCGGAGCTGTACAGGAAATCTGGAAATGTCCTGCTGTCTCGGCTCATGGGCGCGGATATCGAATTCTATCCGGATGGCGAGGATGAGGCTGGAGCCGACGCGGCGCTCGACCACAGGGCCGGGCAACTCCGTGCCTCGGGTCGGCGGCCCTACATCATTCATCTTTCCGAGACGCACCCGCCTCTTGGCGCGCTGGGCTATGTCGATGCGGCTGCTGAAATTCTTCAACAGAAGGCCGATTTCGATGTGTTTGTGGTGGCATCGGGAAGCGGTGCCACCCATGCCGGTTTGCTGGCTGGACTGCGCGGTGGCGGGTCCCGGGCGCTTGTCATCGGCAGCTGTGTAAGGCGGACGGCTGATCTGCAGGGACCACGCATCGAACGGGTGATGAAACGGCTGGCTGCGCTCTATTCCCCGGCAGGTGAGGTGACGTCAGACGACATATCGGTCTGGGACGGCGCTCTTGCTCCGGGCTATGGCAAGCTTGGCAAGACCAGCTTTGAGGCCATGCGGATGATGGCCACCACTGAAGGCCTGTTTCTTGACCCGGTCTATACAGCAAAGAGTTTTTCAGCCGTGCCGGCGCTTGTAGAGTCCGGTCACATTCCAAAGGGCAGCCGGGTATGTTTTGTGCATACTGGCGGCCTTGCCGCGCTGTATGCGTATGAGGATCAGATTTCCCCGATGCTTGACCAATTCGCCGAATAGATGTCCCGGGCGAAAGCGTATTTGACCGGGGCTCGGCTCTTTTCACTTGAGATGAAGTGCGGTTTTGGGCTTTCATGAAGGCATGAGGGGGGATCATCGATCACTCTGCGACGGCATTTTTGTGACGGATGGCTTGCGCTGTTCTTTAGCGGATATGGCAAGGCGTAGTCAGGTCGGTTTTGAGTCTCCCCAGGTTTCAATATGACCAAGCCAGGGAGTTACATAATGAAAAAATGGGTTAAATTGGTCGCGACCCTGCTTACGGCAAGTTTTGCCTTTGCGGGTGTGGCGTCAGCACAAGAAATGCGGTTCTTCAAAATCGGAACCGGCGGCACCGGCGGCACCTATTACCCGATCGGTGGTCTGATCGCGAACGCGATTTCCAATCCTCCGGGTTCCCGCCCGTGCGACAAGGGCGGCAGCTGTGGCGTGCCTGGCCTCGTGGCCATCGCGGTATCGACAACAGCATCCGTTTTCAACGCGAACGCCATTCAGGCAGGTTCGCTTGATGCCGGTCTTGCCGGCGCGCAGACCGTTGTCCAAAGCTATAATGGCGAAGGCAAATTCGTTGATAACAAAAAGGACAAGATCCGCGTTATTGCAAACCTGTATCCGGAAAGCATGCACCTTGTGCTGAAAAAGGGTACCAAGCTGAACAGCCTGAAAGACCTGAACGGCATGAAGGTTGGCGTGGCTGCGGCCGGGTCTGGAACCCAGGTTTCCGTGCGGATGATCCTGAAGCATTATGACATCAAGGCAGATGAGTATGAGCTGAATGTCGGTCAGAGCGCGCAGCGTCTTGCCGACGGCCAGATCGATGCCTTCTTCTACGCTGCCGGCACACCGCTGTCGGCGCTGATCCAGCTTGGTTCGACAAAGGGCTTTGATCTCTACAGCTTCTCTGCTGCCGAGCAGAAGGCAATCAACGAGATCATTCCTTACTATGTCGAGGATGTCATCCAGTCGGGTGTCTATGAAAATATCGGCTATGACGTTAACACCGTTGCTGTGAACGGCCAGCTCATCACCTCGATCGATCAGCCTGAAGATCTGATCTACGACATCACCAAGGCATTGTGGAACGACAATACCCGCAAGCTGCTGGACAAGGGTCACCCGAAAGGCAAGGCCATCCAGCCTTCGACCGCTCTGAAGGGCGTTCTCATCCCGCTGCATCCGGGTGCAGAGCGCTTCTACAAAGAAGCAGGCTTGATGTAATAATTGTCAGTGAGGGCGCTTCGGCGCCCTCATTTTTTTTGCGTGAGGGTTACTATGGAAAAGTTCAGTCTGGAGCGGGCGCTCTCCTTGGAGAGTAAATATGATGACTCATTGCAAACACGCCCCATCGGCGACTGGCTCGCGAAATTTGTTCTTTGGTTCAGTGTTCTTTTTGCCCTTTATCACTATGTGACTGCCGGCATTGGTGTGCCGGTGGATTACTGGCATATGGGCGCCCATATGTCGGGCGTCATCATCCTGATTTTCATTTCCTTTCCGGCGTTCAAACGTCTGAAACGCAATACTGATGAACAGACCGTCACCGGGATGCTGTCAGGCGTGCCGTTCTATGACTGGGTGTTCATGATCGTCGGTGTGGCCGCGTCCCTCTATGTCGGGATCACGTGGTATGGCGTTGATCTGAACCTCTTCGGCTTCAGCTATTCCATTCCGGAGCAGGTGCTGCGCATGGGCGTGCCGCTGCCGGTGGATGTTGTGTTTGGCACCTTGTTGATCCTTGTGCTGCTTGAGGCGGTGCGAAGGACCATTGGCATTGTCGTGCCGATCATCATTCTGGTGTTCATCAGCTATGCTGTGCTTGGCCCCTATATTCCGGTGCAGATCCTTAAACATCCAGGGCTGAGCTGGTCGCTGTTCGTCAACAACATGTATTTCCCGGATCTGGGAATCTACGGCGTTACCCTCTGGATCGTCTCGACGGTGGTGTTTCACTTTGTACTGTTCGGCGTGTTGGCGCAGCGCATTGGCCTTGGCCAGTTCTTTGTCGATCTCGCCACCGTGGCTGCCGGTCGGTATACAGGCGGTCTGGCCAAGGTGTCGGTGGTGTCATCGGCGCTGTTTGGCACGATCTCCGGTTCGTCGATTGCCAATACGGTATCGACCGGGTCGCTGACCATTCCAAACATGAAGAAGAGCGGGTATCCCGGCCATTTTGCCGGCGGTGTCGAATCGGCCGCCAGTGCCGGGGGCCAGATCACCCCGCCGATCATGGGGGCGGCTGCATTTGTGTTGGCCGAGTTTCTGGAGATTCCCTACAGCACAGTGGTTATCGCCGCCGCTGTTCCGGCCGCAATGCACTATATCGGCGTTATGTCGATCGTGCATTTCAAGGCCAAGAAGCTTGGCCTGAAGGGGCTGTCGGCTGACCAGATCCCGCAATTCATCGAGGTCATCAAGCGTGGATGGATGACAGCCATTCCGCTGCTGGTCCTGATCTATGTGCTGTTTTCCGGCTATTCACCGCATATGGCAGCGTTCTGGGGCATCACTGCGGTGCTGATTGTGGGCTTCATCAATCCAAGTCATCGCATTGGTCTTGGCGACCTGATCGCCGGTGCCTCGCAGGGTGTGAAATATGCGCTGTCCGTCGGGGCCGTCTGTGCGGCGATTGGAATTGTCGTTGGCGTGGTGAACGCCACCGGTCTTGGATTCAGGCTCGGCTTCATGGTCACCAACAGCGCGCTTGGCATGGGTGAATCCATCCTGCCGCTGTTTTCCTACATCCCGTTTGCTGAATTCACGCTGAATGATATCACGCTCTTCATTTCGCTCATTCTCATCGCGGTGACCTGTATCCTGATGGGGGCCGGTCTTCCGACAACGGCCCTGTATGTGATGCTGGCCACGGTCGCGCAGCCGGCGCTGGCTAATCTCGGCATTCCGCCGCTCGCATCGCATCTGTTCGTGCTGTATTACGGGGTGATTTCCGAGATTACGCCGCCGGTCTGTGCCTCTGCATATGCCGCTGCGGGCATTGCAGGTTCGAACCCGTTCAAAACAGGCCTCTCGGCCTTTTCCCTTGGCATTGGCAAGCTTCTTGTGCCGATGGTGTTCGTCTATTCACCGGCCATGCTCATCGTTCTGGATGATTATTTCACCTGGCAGGAATTCCTGCACACTGTGGTCACCTGTGGTCTTGGTGTCTTCCTTCTGTCGGCGTCGGTTGCCGGGTATTTCCTGGCCAATATGAACGGTCCGAGCCGGGCTTTGTTCGGTCTTGCCGGGATCTTCCTTGTCGCGCCGTCCTGGAGTTCGACCCTGTATGCGGCGTTTTTCGCCGCACCGGTGCTGGTGATGCAGATCGCGGCATATAAGCGTCAATCCCAGTCCGAAGCGGTCACCGGGTAAAGATACCAACCTGTGAAGCGGGACATGGAGAGCCTGCGCAGGCGGAGATAGGCGATGGCAGCGCAGCACAGGCAGGACAGCACAGACGTTGTCGTCATCGGTGCCGGCATTGTCGGCGTATGTTGTGCCTTGCAGCTTGCTGAACGCGGGCTTTCGGTCACCGTCATCGACAGGAAGCCACCTTGCGAAGAAACAAGCTTTGGCAATGCCGGTGTCATCTCGCCATGGAGCTGCGTGCCGCAATCCATGCCGGGTCTGTGGCGGAAACTCCCGAAATGGCTACTTGACCCGCAGGGCCCGGTCTTTGTCCGCACGCGCCACGCGCCATTCTTTCTGCCCTGGGCGCTGAAATTCCTGGCTGCCGGCAGACAGGGCAGGGTGGATGGGATCGGCGATGCGATGATGGCGCTCAGCCGCAATTCACCGTCAAATTACCGGGCGCTTTTGCAGGGCACACCGCATCTGGAGCTGATCAGGGACTCGGTCTATGTCTTTGTCTATAAACAGGCACAGCAGGCGAATCTGGACCAGCTTGGATGGCGTATGCGAAAGATGCGCGATGTTCCGGTGAGTCTCATAGGCGCAGGTGAGCTGCGCGAACGTGAACCCCATATCTCGCCGGAATATGAAGCTGCCATTCTCATTCATGGCCAGGGGCGGGCGATGAACCCCTCGGCGATCGGCAAGGCGATTGCCGACAAGGCGCGGTCACTTGGGGTGCGTTTCGTGCTGACGGAAACGCGGGCGATTTCCCGCAAGGGGGATGGCTGGTCCGCGGTCTGCGAGACCGGGAGCTATGACGCCGACAATCTTGTGCTTGCCGCCGGTGTGTGGTCGGCCTCGCTGCTGAAGCCGTTTCGGATCAATTTGCCGCTCGAGGCTGAACGTGGCTATCACCTGATGTGTCGTGACCCCGGGATCACGGTCAACAATTCCATCATGGATGTGGAACATATGTGTGTCGCCAGCCAAATGGCATCAGGGGTTCGCGTTGCCGGAACGGCGGAATTTGCCGGCATTCAGGCGGCGCCGGATCACCGGCGTGCCTTTGTCTTCAAGGCGGCGCTGAAAAGCCTGTTTCCCGGAATCAATCTGGACAAGGCCGAGCCGTGGATGGGACGAAGACCGACATTTCCCGACAGTCTGCCCTGCATTGGTCCAGTTGAAGGCCAGGCCCGCCTGTTTGCGGCATTTGGCCATTCCCATTACGGCTTGGGCCAGGCACCAACCACCGGGCGGATCATTGCCGACTGTGTTACAGGTTTCAAATCCGACATAGATCTTATGCCTTATCGACCATGCAGGTTCACATAAAACAGAATTACGACACGATTGTTGTTGGCGGCGGCCTTGTGGGCTTTGGCATTGCCTATGGGTTGGCGCGGCTGGGCCTTGATGTCGTGCTGTTGGACGCATCAGACACCGACTTCAAGGCGGCGCGGGGAAATTTTGGACTTGTCTGGGTTCAGGGAAAGGGGTCCGGATTTGCCGCCTATGCCGATTGGACCATGCGGTCATCCGAGCTGTGGTCGTCGCTGTCTGCTGAATTGCAGGAAACAACAGGGCGCGATCTTGGGCTTGAGCAGGACGGCGGCATCCATATCTGCCTTAGCCAGGCGGAATATGATGATCGCAAGGCAAAGCTCGATGTGCTTCGCGCGCATCAGAATGGCCGCTTCCAGTATGAGATGCTCGACCGGCAGGCGCTTCTCGACATCCAGCCCGGTCTTGGCCCGGATGTGGTTGGCGGTTCCTGGTGTCCAGCTGATGGCCATGTCAATCCGCTCTATCTGCTGCGAAGTCTGCATGACGGGTTCCTGCGTCATGGCGGAACGGTGAAGTCGGATGCCGAAGTCAGCGATATCGCTACCGGTCAGGGCCTGTTTGCGGCCAGCAGCAGGAAAGGGGTGTTCCATGCGCCCCGTCTTGTACTTGCGGCCGGCCTTGGCAACCGCAGGCTGGCGCCCTTTATCGGCCTCAAACAGCCTGTCCAACCCCAGAAGGGGCAGATCCTGGTGACCCAGAAGACCGACAAGCTGATCAGAATTCCGATGACCCTGCTCCGTCAGACTGCCGAGGGCAGCATCATGATTGGTGACAGTAAGGAGGATGTGGGGTTTGATATCTCGTCATCGGTCGATGTTATGGCACAGATTGCCAATCGGGCCGAACGGACGATGCCGGTCCTCAAACAACAGCAGATTATCCGCAGTTGGGGCGCGCTGCGGGTGATGTCGCCGGATGGATATCCTGTCTATGACCAGTCACCCACACATCCCGGGGCCTTTGCCGTAACATGTCACAGTGGGGTAACGCTGGCGGCGGCACATGCGTTTGACCTTGCCGCGGATATCGCGGCTGGCGGTCTTTCCCACAATTTGCGTGAATTTACCGAGGGGAGGTTTGATGTTTCGCCGGATTAGGCCAGCACAACCAAATGTCACCATCTATATCGACGACAGGCCCCACAGGGTGAATGCCGATGAATCAATCGCCACCATTCTTGTGAATAGCGGTGTCTCTGCTGTTCACAATGCCCCGGATGGCGCGCCGCGCGGTCCCTATTGCATGATGGGCGTCTGTTTCGACTGCATGATCACCCTTGAGGATGGACGGGTCGAGCAGGCCTGCCAGATCCATGCGGCGGAGGGCATGCGGATTTATCTGCCAGCAACCGGAAAAACCGGGTCAGGCCGATGAAGCAGGGATCCTATCACGACCTTGTCATTATCGGGGCGGGTCCGGCCGGCCTTGCAGCGGCCATCGAGGCGTCGGCGGGTGGTCTGACAACGCTTGTTCTTGATGATCAGCCGGCACCAGGTGGCCAAGTCTATCGACAAATTGTCCAGAACGCGAACAGCCGATCCGCACGCGGCTATCTTGGTGCGGATTACTGGTCGGGTCACGAGCTGGCAGATGCCTTCGCCAGGTCACTGGCAGAATTACGTTCCGAATGCCGGGTTTGGCAGATTGGCAAGGACAGGGATGTGTTCTTCAGCCAGCATGGCAAGGCCCAGAAGGTAAGGGCGGGCGCGGTGCTGATTGCCACCGGTGCGATGGAACGTGCGATGCCGATAGCCGGGTGGACGCTGCCGGGTGTGATGAGTGTCGGGGCAGCGCAGACCATGCTGAAATCCAGTGGAAGCGGTGCTGACGGGGCGGTGTTTGCCGGGTCGGGTCCATTGTTCTATCTGACAGTTTGGCAGTATCTGCAGGCCGGTCTGACGGTCAGGGCGGTGATCGATACTGCTCCTGCCAGACTGGGGCTGCGGCATTACTGGCTCGCCTTGCCGGCGTTGCTGCAACCGGGGCTGCTGCTAAAGGGGGTGCGCTGGCGGCGCGAAATTCGCCGGAAAACCAGATATATTTCCGGGGCAAGGTCAGTCGGCATTGTCGGTGACAGTAGGGCAACCGGCATCCGCTTCAGGGATGCTCGGGGGGGCGAGCTGACGATTGCAGCGGAACATATCTTCATTCATCAAGGCGTTGTTCCCAATGTGAATCTCACCATGGCGACAGAGTTGGACCATAGATGGTGTCCCCGCCAGCTATGCTGGCATCCCCGGACCGACATCTTTGGCCAGAGTTCGGTAGCGGGCGTATTTGTCGCCGGCGACGGTATGGGAATTGCCGGTGCTGGTGCGGCGGTGTTATCCGGCAGGCTTGCCGCAAGGCGGATTCTGGCCGGAAAGAACGGCAGGTCATCGGGGGTCCCCCTTTTCTGGCGATTGCTGAAATTTCGGCAGACGGCCATACGGCCCTTTCTTGATACCTTGTTCACGCCACCACAGGAGTGGCGCACCCCAGAGGATGACACAACAATTGTCTGCCGCTGCGAGGCCCTGACAAAGGCGGATGTCATGGCCGCCATTGCGATGGGTGTTTCCGGGCCAAACCAGCTGAAGGGATATTGTCGGGCTGGCATGGGTCGGTGCCAGGGGCGGATGTGTTCCCTCAGCGTTCAGAACCTGATCCACGATCATACCGGTGTGCCCGAGGATCGGATCGGCCATCTGCGTATAAGGCCGCCAATCCGGCCCCTGACAGTTGGTGAACTGGCGGCGCTGGTGGATGAAGATGCGTCTGAATAGGGATCGGGTCATCATCATCGGTGGCGGCATTCAGGGCTGCGCCGCGGCCTATTTTCTTGCCAGGCGCGGACAGGACGTCACTTTGATCGAGAAGGATCACATCGCGCGTCACGCCTCCGGGGTCAATGCAGGCGGTGTGCGGCGGCTTGGTCGTGATCTGGTCGAAATTCCGCTGAGTCTCGCCTCGATGGATATATGGCAGTCGCTGGAAAGTGACATCGGCGTCCATGCCGACGCATTTCATCCCTGTTTCTATGTCAAGGTGGCGCTTGACGAGGCCGGGCAGAAGCTTGGCCTTGACCGGATAGACAGCTTGCGCAAAGCCGGCTTCCAGCATGAATGCTGGCTGGATGATGCCGATATCCGGAAACGGCTTCCCCATCTGTCCTGCCGGACACGCGGCGGCATCCTTGTCGAGGGGGATGGCTGGGCGGTGCCGTGGCGCATTGTTCAGGGTTTCGCAGCCGCAGCTGCAAGGCATGGTGCAAGCCTGATCGAGGGGTGCCGGGTTCTGAACCTTGAGTTTGACAAGGAATGCTGGCAGGTGACAACGTCACAGGGCCTGTTCGAGGCTGGGCAGGTTGTCAACTGTGCGGGCGCATGGGCCGCCGACCTTGCCAGACAGGCAGGAGAGCCGGTGATGCCGTTATCGGCGCACGCACCGATGCTGGCGGTCACGGAAAGACGGCGTCCCATCCTGCCGGCCGTGATGGGGGTGTTGGGCCACACGCTGTCATTGAAGCAACTTGATACAGGTCAATTCGTGATTGGCGGCGGTGTCAGGGCCCGCGCCGATATGCAGGCAAACAGGGGCGAGGTCGCCATTCCGGAACTGGCGGCATCAATGCGACTTGCAACAACGTTGTTTGCCGATATTGCCAGTGCGCCGATCATCCGTTGCTGGTCGGGAATTGAGGGATATATGCCAGACAATCTGCCGGTGATCGGGCGTGGCAGCAAACCCGGACTTGTGCATGGGTTCGGCTTTTCGGCGCATGGCTTCCAACTGGGGCCCGGCGTTGGCGAAGCGCTGGCTGATCTTGTCATGGGCCAGCAACCGCGGATCTCGCTCGAACCGTTCCGTCCGGACCGGTTTGAAGCCGACACATGATCAGCCTCTATTTCGTGCTGGCGGCAAGCCTGTCACGAAGCTTGTAATAGGTCATCGCAAGCGGCATGAACCAGGGATCGCCGTTATAGAATGGCACGGTGTGCATGCGCAGATTGCTGAAAACACTGTCGCCGTCCTCACCCAGGATCATCAGTGCCGCCTTTTGACCAAGCCAGCGCGCCCACACCGTCCCTGATCCGCAGAAACCGGTTGGATATATAATGCCGTCCCTGACGGCCAGCTTTGGAAGCTGATCAAAGGGAAAGGCCACAAAACCTTGCCAGTGTGCATCAATGGCGGTGTCACCCAGAGCCGGGAAAATCGTCACAAGAGCATCCCGCAGTTGGCGTTTTGCCTTTTCCCTGTCGGTATGCGCACGTCTACCGCCGAGAAGAATCCGCTCGCCATCAGGCGAAGGCCGGTAATAATAGCCAAGTTGCTTTGACTCGCCGAACATTGTCAGCTTTGGCATCAGCGATTGAACACGGTTTCGACCGATTTTTTCGGTTGCGATCATCTCGGATACCACCGGCACAAGACGCCGTTTCAACCAGGGCTGTCCACGATCCGTATAGGCATTGGTGGCCGAGATCACATGCTGTGCCGTGACCTGTCCCCTGTCGGCCCTGACAGTAAAATCCGATGGCTGCGTCTGGATCTGCAGCACCGCTGTCTCGGCGAATATCTTCACGCCGGCTTCCAGCGCCAGACGCAGCATTTCGTGAAGAAGTTTTGCAGGATGGATGCCGCCGATATCGGGTCTCAGGATGCCCCCCTGATAAATCGATGAGTCGGTATAGTCGGCCATTTCCTGTTTTTCGATAAAGACAGGGCTGATGCCGTATCGTGCCTGAAAGGCGGCGTTGTCACGCTTGATGCTGTCTGCCGAAAACTGGCCTGTCAGACCGACCACACGGCCGACCGGTTGAAAGTCGCAATCGATCTTCTCATCGTGGATAAACCTGGCAAGATCGGCCCGCGCCGCAACCGCCTCATCAACAAACTGCTGCGCGCCTTCGGTCCCGAAACGCCGTTTCAGCTGCGCTGCCGACAGTCGGATATTGCCGCTGGTAATGCCGCCATTGCGCGTCGATGCGCCCTCGCCAATCAGGCCCTTTTCGAGGATGACGACCTGTCTGCCGGCGCGCGCAAGGATGATCGCAGCTGACAATCCGGTAAAGCCGCACCCGACAATGGCGATGTCCGTATGCTGTTGCCAGTCGGTCGTGGGGGCTGTTGTGGGCGGGCATTCCTGCCACCAGTAACAGGAGTCTGATGATGACGTTTCCATCATGCGACGATGTCAAATTTCAAAATGACAGTCAAATGGATGTGACGTTGTTTCCGAGGGGGCTGGCTGTCATCACCGGCCTGCTTGATACCCTGCGTTGGGAAATCTGGGCAAATCCCAAATGTGACGCGGTGCGACCACTTGAACTCTTGAAACTCGCTGCCTAACTCTGAAAAGCTATACTCGTGATGGTTATCATGAATAATCCTCGGAATTATTTGGCACGCAGACAACGGAGTGGGAAGCGGATGACAATCAGCAAGCGGCTCGGCCGGGATTTCCTTTCATCGCTGATCCTGTGCCTGTTTCTTTTGCCCGGCGGATCGTACAGCGCCGGTGCGAATGACGCGCTGGATCTTGAAACGTTCCTGGAGGGCAAGAAAACCGCCAGTTTCATGGAGATGAAATTCTCCAAGCCGAAAAAGAGCGAACAGGTCATTGCCATCATGTCTTCCCTGGAGTCATCCTCGATTGACATGATGCTGGTGTTCAAGGACGACCGTTGCGCCGGCCAACTGCGACATAGCAATGGCACCGGATCATTCAAACTGACCTGTCTTGGTGGTGGCGAGATCAAATCCAATTTTTCATGCTCCTCTGCCGAACAATGTTTCATGCGTGGAAAACACTCGCAGCGGGGCAAATTCATTTTCAATTTCAAACACCGTACGCAGGTCATGACGCTGGCCGAGATACAGGACTTTGCAGACCAGATGCCACCTTCGGGCACCCAGGTCGCCAGCGCACCGCAGTCTGACACGGCGTCTGGAGCGCAGTCGCCGACTGTCAGCCTCGCCACGCCCACACCGGCCCCGTCGACGAAAGTGACAGCCGGCAATTCCGAGCAGGCAAACACGGGCGCGACGTCAAGGCCGGCGTCGTCTGACGGGATACTGGAACTGAGACAGGCGATTGCCGAGACCCTTCAGAAATCCGGCGGCTTTTCAGAGGCGATCATCTTCGGACGCGAAAAGATGGAGGGGTATCTGTTTGTGGATATCACGGAGCAGGAAGAGTGGAAGCAAAAAGTCGTTCTTGTCGCTGGTGACTTTGAATGTCTGTCGCAACCTGAACGCGATCTGAGCGTGGCAAAATTACGCTGTCTCAATGGAGACGAATATCTTGGCGTGGCGCAGGATGCCGGTGAGGGCGCAAGGGTGACCGGCGCATTCAGGGATTATGGAGATGCCAAGATCGTGGTGCCGTCATTCAAGCCGGGAAGTCTGAAGGATTCCCTGAAAAATGTCGATCGCGCCGCATATGACCGGATTGCCGCGCTGGCCGATCCGACGCCAACAGCGCCAAAGACCGAGCAACCGGTCCAGGTCGCCTCTGCTTCACCCGGCATCCAGCCGGCGCAGACAGCCGGCGCCGCCGGTGTGTCTTCATCTGCCCCCGCAGTTGCGGCCGTTCCTGTCATTTCAATCAGCGGCACATCGCTGACAGGGGCGCGGGGCGTTCTGGAAGGCAGTGTTTCAGATGCCGCCAGCATTGCAGAATTGCGGATCAATGGTCGTGTCACGGAAATCGACAGCGACGGCAGGTTTGCTGTCACAACCTTTGTCCCGATTGGCGGTGCCGATGTGGTTCTGGAGGCGTTCAATCTGGCTGGACTTTCCACTACCAGGACGGTGCGGCTTGAACGGGCGGACAGCCAGCGCACCGTATTGTCCTTTGATCAGCTGAACCCCTTGAAACGCAAGGCTGCCAGGAATTCCGATGCCATCGCCCTGATCATAGGTGTGGCCAATTATGCCGGGGCCGCCGCGCCGGCGGTCTATGCGGATACCGATGCCCAGGTTTTCCACGATTATGCGGTGGAAAAACTGGGTGTTTCCGCCGACCGTATCGAGATGCTGATCAATGATGCGGCGGATGAAAAGGGCATGTTGCTGGCGGTCAAACGGTGGCTGACCCGTGTCGCAAGGGGTGGCAAATCGGATATTTATGTGTTCTTTGCCGGTCACGGGCTTGCCACCGATGACGGCGAGAACATGTATCTGCTTCCCTATGACGGCACGCCCGAGCTTCTCGAAAAAACAGCCATCCTGCGTGATGAGCTGTTTCAGGACATCGCCGCCACCAGCCCGCGCAGCGTGACGGTCTTTCTGGACACCTGCTATTCAGGCGCGACACGCGGCGAAGAGATGCTGATCGCCGCGCGCCCGATCGCCATCCGGGCAAAGGAAAAACCCATTCCGGACGGCTTTACGCTGATTACCGCGGCGGCAGGTGACCAGACCGCCAAGCCGCTGGAGGAAGCCAGGCATGGCATGTTCAGCTACTTTCTGATGAAGGGGCTGGAAGGCGACGCAGATGGCAATGGCGACAATCGGATCACGGCGGGTGAGCTGCATGCCTATGTCCAGCAGAACGTCATGCAGCAATCATCGGGCAGCCAGACTCCCACGATCACGGGGGATATGGACCGCGTATTGGTGCGCTTCCAGTAATCCCCTGTTTCCGCCGCATCCATATGTGTAGCCGCACCTGGACAGGGCCACATGCCAAATGCCCCTGGACGGGGGTGTGTGCCGGAACCTTGAAGGCGGTGCCGGGTGGACAGCTTGACGGTGATCCGCCAACACGCAACACTGGGTTCATGAAGGGTTGCATCTCGATAATGGTGCGTCCCCGCGTGCCGGCATGTCGTGTGGCGTCATCTTGTTTCAGGATTGGAGAGTGAACAATGTCCAAGGGATATCTTGTTGCCAATATCAGGGTCACGGATCAGGAAAAGTTTCAGGAATTCTCCGGCATGGCAGGGCCAGCCATAAAGAAATATGGCGGCAAGGTGCTGGCGCGCGGTCCAGTGGCCGACAGGCTGGAAGGTGATGTCAGCGGCATTGTGATGATGATTGAATTTGAAAGCAAAGACGCCGCCAACAGGTTTTACTTCAGCGAGGAATACCAGGCCGCAAAGGCTGTCAGGGACGAATGTTCCGATACGGATCTGATGATTGCTGAAGGCGTGTCTGAATAAATTTCCGCCCACAGGTCCGCCTGCCAATCCTCGCCAGCCTCAATCCCTATCGGCAATCGTCAGGACGCTGGCTGCGGGATATGACCTGTCGTGATCGGGCAAGTCGGTTTGGGCGTCTGCCCGTGCCTGTCGTTTCCGGCGCAGGGACAGCGGTTTCATTCAGGTAATGTCAGGGGTTCCCAATGAGTATGGGGACCGTGACCACCCGGGTGACAGCCGGTGTGAACGTCCGGCTGGCTGGTCAATGTAAATGCACGAAATGAAAAGCCGGATGGCAGATGCAAGGCAGCCTGTCAGGCGCTCTGGTCAGTCACGATCATCATCGTCGCTGTCATTGTCATCGTTGTCGCTACGATCATCATCGCGGTCATCGTCGCTGTCATTGTCATCGTTGTCGTCACGGTCGTCATCGCGATCATTGTCGCTGTCATTGTCATCGTTGTCGCTACGATCATCATCGCGATCATTGTCGCTGTCATTGTCATCGTTGTCGCTACGATCATCATCGCGACTATCATCGCGGTCATTATCATCGTTGTCGTCATCAGTGGCAGCACCGGATGTGGTGCCAAGCGGGGAGCCGGATATGATCCGGGATGAGGCCCCGGAAACCGCTGTGCTGTCCTGCCTGTTGAACAACCGGCTCAGATCAAATCCGACGCCGCCCTTCTTTGAAGCAGGTGCGTCGGCACTGAATGCCTGGAGGGCGGAGGCTACATTTTCGCTGTCCATCTGTTCGTAGATCTGGCGCAAGACCTTGCCGTCCTCATTGCGCATAAGGATGTCGACCTTGGCACCCTGCTCGCTGAAGGCCATGACCTTGGTCTCGCTGGTGCCCCGATCAACGAAAAAATACTGAAAGCCGTTGGCGAACAGAAAATCGATTTTCTCATCCACGGCGTCGGCAAAGGCTGTGGATACCGATGTGATCAATGACATTGTGATCACCAACAGCATTGTTGTGACAGGTCTGAACAAAAGATTGGTCCTCAAGGAAATCGGGGGCGGGAAGGTCGATGGGTGGATTATGAAATATTTTGGGACAGTCTTGCAACCGACCTGACCACGTCCCCGGGACGGCGGGTGACCCGGGGGCAGGGATATGCGAGTCTGCGTGGTGGCAAGGACGGGCCGCGCATCACGCCGCAGGCTCAGCCGGGCAACGGTTGGTTATTGAAATGAAAAACGGGCGCGCGTCGGTGCCAGTTGCTGCTTGCCCAGAATATGGTCGGCGATGCGAGAAGCCATCATCTGTGTGGGGCCGTTCAGATTGCCACCAATGATGCGCGGCATGATTGAGGCATCGACCACGCGCAACCCCTCGACACCATGCACCCGGCCCCATTCATCCACCACCGCATCGTCATCATATCCCATGCGACAGCTGCAGGACGGGTGATAGTCGGTGGCACATTCATTCATGATAACGGATTTGATCTCGTCATCCGTACGCGCCCGCGCCATGGCCCCGGTCTCGCCTCCATTCAGCCCGGTAAAGGCGGGGGCCTGCGTCACCGCCCGCGCCTGTTTCACCCCATTCATGATGCCCGTCAGGTCAGCCGCGTCATCCATATAGTTGAACCGGATCACCGGCTTTCCGAAATGATCGCCGGGGTCGAGTTCGACCCGTCCGCGACTGCGGGGATACAGCAGGTCGATATGGAATGAAAAGCCCTGCGTCACCCGGAAACTGTTGCCCTTTTCGGCAAATCCGGTGGGACTGAAATGATACTGGATATCCGGCAAATCGGCGTTGTCATGGCTGCGGACAAGACCGCCCGCCTCCCAGATATGCGAGGTGGCGATCCCCTCTCTCCGTGTCATCCAGTTCCATCCGGCGCCAATCTTCTGCAGGGGATTGTTGAGGCCATGCATTTCAAAGGCCTTCCTGCTCGCGAATTGCAGGACCATGGTCGGATGGTCCTGCAGGTTGCGGCCGACGCCGGACAGCCTGACCTTTGTTGCAATGCCGACCGCCTGCAGATGGTCCTCGGGGCCAATGCCGGACCGCAGCAATATCTGCGGTGAATTGATGGCCCCGCCGGACAAAATCACCTCGCGCCGGGCCCGCGCCGTACAGGCAACCCCGCGTTTCTGGTAATGTACCTCATTCGCCCTGTTGCCGCTGACGCCGACATGACGCACCGCTGCCCCTGTCTGCACCGTCAGATTGCGTCGCCCGCGCGCCGGTTTCAGATAGGCCACCGCCGCGCTGCACCGCTGGCCGTTGCCGATCGTGGCATCAAGGCGGCTCAGCCCTTCCGGCCTGTAGCCGTTCAGATCCTCCGACTGTCCCTGTCCTGTTTCGGCGCCCGCTTCCAGGAATGCGTCGATCAACGGGCTCTGGTGACGGCTCTTGCTGACCTGAAGCGGCCCGCTGTCACCGCGCCAGGAATCCGCCCCGCGATCCGATGTTTCACCAGCGCGAAAATAGGGAAGGCAGTTTTCAAATTTCCATGCCGGCAGGTCGAAATCCCGCGCCCAGCCATCATAATTGCTGGGGTGGCCGCGCATATACACCATGGAATTGATTGATGACGACCCGCCCAGCACCTTGCCGCGCGGCGTCCAGATGGACCGGCCATTCAGCGCCGGTTCTGCGGCGCTGGCATAGTTCCAGTTGATCTTCGGATTGCGATAGGCGCTATAGACGCCGGCCGGAATATGGATCATCAGGTTGCGGTCCGGCGGTCCCGCCTCCAGCAACAGAACCTCGAATTCGCCCGACGCGCTGAGCTTGCCGGCCAGCACACATCCCGCCGAACCGGCCCCAATGATGATATAGTCGAATTCCACCTGTTCCGGCATGGCGCGCACCGCTTGTAAAAGCCCTGATGGCATTGGGACGCCGTTTTGCAAAAAAGATCAAGTGATCGACATGTCGGATCCGTTGCGCGCCCTGTCTTCCGGCGCACAGATCTTTGACCACTTGTCACCCGGAATGCGGGATGGGCACCAGCCATATGCTGGACCTGCAGTTATCCTTGGAATCTCACTTGCATAGTTACCTTCATACCTCACCTGAACTGCCTTTGATATCCCAACACCCACCCCATGCATGGGCCATTGGATAGCCGTTGAAATGTGTCAGTGGTCAGGTGGCGGCGGGCAAATCTCACAGAGGATTTGTCTTTCTCAATTTGGTGTGCATCATTTGATCATGGGCCCTTTGAGAACACATCTTTGCCTCGCACTTGCCGCTGCCTTGATTTGTTATTTTGGTTTGATGGCGGGTGTAGCGGCAAGCGATGAGCAGAAAAAAATTGAGCAACTTGAAACCCTCCTCCAATTCTACATGCAGGAAAATGCCACTCTGAAATCGAGAGTGAAGGAACTTGAAGCGTCAGCCAAGATAGGTGGGGCGTCAGCAAAAACCGGGAATGCTGAAAGTCATGACCAACAGTCGGAAACGGCAGCAACATCGAAACCGGTGAACGCAAAACAGCACATACAAAAAACCACATCCGATTGGCTGGAAGCTGAACGGACCAATATTCTTTTGCTGGATAGCGGCGCTGTGTTTCAGCTGGCGCAACGATACTACGATGCCTGGCCATCCAAATGGTACCAACCTGACCTGAATGGTGATGGCAAAGCAGATTTGGTCATGTTCGGTATCAGAACGCCATCTAATGTGGCGAAGGAATATCTCAGTGATTATGACATGTGCGGTCTGGTCGAATGTAAAGATTGGGCCGTGGCACCCTTTATGATGATCGCCGAAAGGGTCAGCAACAGGACGATTCAATTTCGCAAACCAGTTGATGATGAGATAAGCGACAAAAGATTGATCGCCCGCACCAGTGGGGGCAAGACCATTTTTGCTGATTTCAACGGTGATGGATTAGACGATATATATGTTCCAACTTGGGGTTTGGGCGCGAATAAGGGCGCGATGGACAGTTTGTTGATGTCGTCAAGCAACGGCAAGTATGAAGATTTGGCGCTCACCACTCCAAGGATGAATGTCCGCTCGTTGAGGCACTGGGCCTCTGCAGGGGATATCGATAATGATGGTGACATTGACATCATTGCAGGAGATTTAGGGGGAAATAATGGGCGCGATGGCGCACAGGTTGACTGCTTCTCCAATGATGGAAAAGGTAATTTTTCCCATTCATTTTGTCTGAAGCTAAATTCCTTTTCCGCTGACAGATATAGAAGCTGGGGCGGCACATTATTCGACCTTGATGCGGATGGGGATCTGGATTTGTGGGTAAGTCTCGAGGGAAAGAAGCCAGCGGTATTTCTTGGTGATGGCACCGGACACTATTCATCAAATGCAAAAATTGACATTGAGTTCCCAAAAAGCTGGCCAGCCAAAATGCGACAGATCGGATACGTCATGGCGGCGGATGTTGAAGATGATGGGTTCGTGGATATATTTTTCAGCGTTCAAGGGAAATCCGAATGCGGCAAGACATACTGCGGATCATATGTCGGATATTTCAAGAATGAGGGTGGCAACTTGAAGTTCAAAAGCTTTATCGAAAAGGTGGAGGAGGATGAGCCTTTGATTTGGAGCAGAACCTCCATGATTGTTGTCAAAGATCTGGACGGTGACGGTTTGAAAGATGTCTATCTGAAGCGGAATTACAGCAATCCTATTTACCTGCAAAATGATGATGGCTTCTTCGAATCATCCAGATCAACGACCAGCCTGATATTAAAAGACCCGGTGCCAGGCAGCACAGTTGGTGACTGATCCGCTACCCCCCGCCACACACATCAAAATAGGTACGCACCCCCATCGCCCATGAGAGTGATTGGCAGAGGTTTATGGACACCTTGTGATTGTTGTCATTCTTGACATTCTTGTCATGGAAGGTGCGGACAGGGCAGCCGCGCACAGACAGGCATAAACATGGATCGGCATTTTGCGCCAACCTCCTGGATCAGCTGCGCGCTGGCTGGCCGTTGTCCGGGACCAGCCCCTTGGCATGACAAAACAGGGTCAGAATTTCCAGTGCGACAGTGCCCGCCAGAAACGCTGTCATCCCACCAACATCATGGGGCGGTGACACCGTATTGATGTCAGCGCCAACCACATTCAATCCCGAAAGCGCCTGTAAAAACCCCAGCCCCTCGCGCGCAGTTGCGCCGCCCCAGGTCGGTGTGCATACACCGGGTGCGCAGGACGGATCAAAAAAATCCATATCAAAACACAGATACACATCGCGGCCCTGCAGATCACTCACAAGAGAGTTGGCCATATTTGCAAGGCCGGTTTCAAAAAGTTCATGACCGTCAACAAGCCTGAAGCCAACGTCACGCGTATAATCGAAAACCGTATTGTCGTTGGTTGGTCCGCGGGGGCCGACATGCATTGATGCGGCAACATCCATCAACCCTTCTTCCGCAGCGCGGGTAAATGTAGTGGCCACATTGTAGCGCATATAATCCTGATTGCTGTCGCTGCGGTAGGTGTCGGTGTGGGCATCGATATGAACAACCACAAGGTTTGGGTAATATTTATGCGCCGCACGCAGCAGTGGCAGTGTGATATTTCCATCGCCACCAAAAGCCAGGGGAGAGGCTCCAGCCTCATATATTGCGCTGGCGGCGGCTTCGATTTCAGTAAAACTGTCTTCGATGATGCTGGGCGTTGTGTCGGCATCCCCGCAATCAACCAGCCGCAGCAATTCCAGTGGATTATAGGTTGCGTGGGGTGGTTGGAAGGGCCGAACAAGCTGTGACTGTTCGCGGATCGCCGCCGGACCTGTCCGCGAGCCTATTCTTGTCGGGTGAAGGCCACCGTCATAGGGAACGCCCAATATGACCGCCAGAGCTTCGGTAAAGTCGGTTGAATAGGGCACATTCATGAATGTCTGCGGGCCGATGAATGGACCTGTCTTTTGCGGAGCTGGAACGCCGATTTTGGCCATAGGCACCTCTTTGCCGCTGAATTAAAATAAAAGCTTATGGAATCTGTTTGCTGGAAGCAAACGCGTCTTCATGCCTTGCCTTCCCAAGGCACACTGACAATAGACGCTGCAATGCCAACTCGGCGTCCAATGCGCTGAACAAATGACTTCAGACATGCCGTGCGTGACCGTCTGAGAGCTGTCACTTGTCCATCAGAGATGATTGTCTTTGATGAACAACCACCCAACCAATTAACGGCACTCAGATAAAGGTGCGAATTAAAACAACGCTTAAGCCAAGAATTGGAAATAAAGTCAGAACAGTTCCGCCAACCCTTAAAAACATGTTCCTTTCTAAAAAACCAAAACAGACACCATGCATTAAACGACCCAAAACAAACACCGATCCGTACCAATGTACAGACGTGACATCCAGGCCAGATGCCTCAACGAAATATAGAAGGATAAGGAAAAAAGGTGCGTATTCAGTCAAGTTGCCATGACCACGAATAGCACGCTGCAGGGATATGTCTCCCAGATTGCCAAGCGAGAACCATTTGAATGCTGGATTTCCTCGAAGGGCAATCACTCTCAATGACAGGACAATAAGCCAAATGCCAAGCAACGCTGCATAAAAACCTGTAACCATCTTTAATTCACCCACACCTTCATCGAAACAACAACAATGTTTCGATTACAGCGTGTCAGCACATCAATTGTGATGGTGCGTGGTGCCCGGGAGACGTGATGGTTCTCGGTGTGGGCACCAGTCAAATGCTGTAACCAAAGCCGCGGCCAGACTCCCATTTGCGTGGACACTCGTCAACGCACTGTTTTGGTCTACCCGGTGGTCTACCCAAATTGTGTCACACTGACCCTTACCGTTTCCAGTACAGCACAGGGAAGTGACCATATCGGTGACAGCTACCCACCTCTGGATAGACACCTTCATGCCTCACCTCACCCGCCTTTGACATCACAATACCCACCCCATGCATGGGCCATGGGGGTGTGTACGTATTTTGATGTGTGTGGGGGGTGGCGGGTCAGTCGCCAATTGTGCGCTCAAAGATCTGTGCGCCATGCTGTATGCCACATGACCTGTCAGCACATAAAATGCCGACATATCAGTGATATACATGGATGAATGGTGCCCAGGAGATGGGTTCGACGCCCTACCCAGGGACCATTCAAGACCTGACTTTCAATCTATTCAGTATCTTAGCTGATCAGCGCCTGTCAGCCAACGCCCTATTTTGGATAACAGTCTGGATAACAGCCCTGGACCGTGGTCCGGGGACAGAGTCTCGCGGTTAAAGCTTCGCGACTCCCGCCTCCCGTACGCCGGACCGGGTTACTGGGAGTGGTTGCTAGATCTTGATCGTTTTGGGCCGAGGGGGTCGGGCGTATGCTTGGGGGTGGTCCTGCCTCGGACCTCGGGCGGGTGATGGATGGGCAGAGACGGGGTGGTATTTTTTCATTTATTTACCACATCTGGTCTTGTCAGCGATTCTCGACGTAACATATAGTGTTATGAGTTGCACCGCGCCGAAGTAAGCGGAAACACGCAACTGGCCGCAGGTCGAAACGAATACCAGCCCCCTGACAAGGGCACAGACCACCTCTTCCGGCAGGAAGGCCACAGCACTCGGCACTGCAAGTGGCAAAGGGCGAAGTCTCTAGACGTTGTAATCAATGCGTCAGAGGCATCCCTATACATTTCGAATGTCTCTGGCACCAAGCCCAAAGGATTCGAAATGGCTTCTTCAGAACTAAACAAAACACTAGCCGCAGCACTGCAAAGTGCGCGTGCCCTATCCAATCAGACGCTGGTTAGGCCCAAAGAGGCCGCCGCGATGCTCGGCATCAGCCGCAAGCATCTATACGCGCTTGCCGATCAACCAAACTTCCCAAAACGCATTCATGTCAGTGACCGCGTTGTCGCTTGGCGTGTCGCTGATATCGAAGCCTGGATAAACACCAGGGCGCAGGGAGGTATGTGATGGGGAGTAATATTGCTAATGCACTCGAACTGTCCTCACGGTTTGGCTGGAGGGTGTTTCCAGCCAAACCGACAGACAAGTCTCCCTATATAAACGGATGGAAGCAGCGAGCTACAGCAGACGCCGACGAGATCGAGCGGCTGTTTGAACCGTTTCCAGACGCAATGATTGGGCTGCCGACCGGGCCGATCAATGGCCTGACCATTCTTGATCTTGATCTCAAGAATGGTGTGGATGGCTTGCAGTCATTCCGCAGCTTTGCACTTCCTTGCAGCACAAGGGCGGTCGTAGAAACGCCGAGTGGTGGCTTCCATCTCTATTATCGAACTTGGGACACGGTCCTGCCATCGCCAGTCGGTATATTGCCTGGCATGGACATCAGGTCGAGTGGTGCATATGTCATCGCACCAGGGAGCATTGGTAATACGGGCGCTTACAACTGGGTAGATGTGGATCTAATAGAACCGCAAGACATCACCAGGCTCTGCGGTGTGCTGGAAAACTTCATCCAGAACCCCCCGAAAAAGCAGTTTGGCAAAGGCCAGCGCCGAGGACCCCGGGTAGATTTGCTTGCGCCAATCTACGAAGGTAATCGGGATTGTGAGATGACACGTCGGTGCGGCTACTTGTTCCGCAAAGGCTATGCCGAGTGTGAAGTCGAGGCCATGCTTCTCGAGATCAACTCACGATGCGTCCATCCACCCCTACCTGATAGGGACATCCAGCGCATCTGCCGCTCTATCGCAAAGAGGGAGGCACGTCATGGACGCGTTGCATGAACTCCAACAGTTAGCAGCGAACAACAACGGACAGCGGGAGAAACGCCCGCTGTCCGGGTACGTGATGTCACAAGCTGATCTAGCGAGTGCAGACGTACCGACGCGCGAGTTCCTAATCGCGAAGTGGCTCCCGATGGACAGCTACGGGATGGTCTATGCTGCAAGAGGTGTAGGCAAGTCGTGGTTCTGTATGGCTCTTGCCGTGGCAATAGCTGAAGGCAGGCAGCGTTTCCTACCATGGGATCTGAATGGACAGCATACTGTTCTCTACATCGATGGTGAGATGACTACAGCGGACCTAAAGGAACGCTTCTCCGAACTATGCCGAGCACCGCTGCATAATCTGTTCATCATGCCATCGGAAAAGCTGTTTCGCGACGGCGTGCCCATATGTTTGGACGAGCCAGAAGAGCAGTTACAGTTCGAGAAGATGCTCGAGGAGTTTGAGGCCGCCGATAAGCGGCCTCAAGTTCTGATCTTCGACAACCTGTCTACACTCAGGCGCGGCGTCTCCGAAAACGACAATGACGAGACACGGTTCTTGAACGATTGGTTCATCAAGCTTCGGTCTCAAGGGTACACCGTTCTGATCGTCCATCACGCTGGCAAAAGCGGTCAGCAGCGTGGCGCGTCCATCATCGAAGTGGCTATGGATTATGTGGTTAAGCTTGTGCAGACGGACAAGAACAAGGTGCCATATAATCAGGAAGCTCGCTTCGAACTGTCGTTCGAGAAAGTTCGCAATCGACGACCAGCAAATGATGAACTTTCATTGTCACTTCGTCCTGACAATGACGGCATCACGAAGCTGTTCTTCGAGGCGAACGAGGATACGATTGAGCCGCGATACAGGCTTCTGAAATACTTGGCCCAGAAAGGCCGAGAAACCTATCGCAAAATCAGTGATGATCTTGGCATCGGCACAGGCACCATTAGTGGGTATATGCACAAGCTGATGGAAGAGAAGTTCCTGGAAGGCTTAACTCGGGATCCTCGTATTACATCGAATGGTTGGCACCTACTTTACGACCTGTGGCCGGATGAATTCGATCAGCCGCAAGAACTCAATCTTGTTCATGATGAAGATCTACCCTTCTGAACAAGCCTGTTCACATCCCTGTTCAGCCGGCACGAGCCGGCTGAACAAACCAGGGTTTCTGCTGATTTGCGGCTGTTCAGTCTGAACGACCAACTGAACGCCAGTGTTCATGTTCACCCCCCGTAAGGGGGGTGAACACTGAACGGAATGAAAAATTTGGTGAATGAAAAAGCACCTTGGTCAGTGAGGTATCATCGTTCTGCTTGCGACAATACCTATGACAGGAAGCTATCCCGCCAGTGCTTGTCGAGCAGCCCACCGGCGATCAACTCGCGCTCCATCTGGCGAAGCTCCTTCCTGATTTCCCGTCCCTTGGCCGTGTTCTCACGCCGCTTCTCTAGCTTGTCCTTGGTGAACTTCCCGTGACGAAGGTTCGCCGCCGAGATCCGCGCTAACCCATCTTCAGTCTTAGCGCCAGTGCTGGCCCCGCCATGAAGCCGGCAACGTCCATTCTTCTTGTTGGCAGGACGCTGACACGCGGTGCCCCGACGTGTCTTCGCACCGCACTGCTGCCCAGGCCAGTCAGGCCCAAACCGCCACTCGATACCGATGGTCACGTTGTCTTTTGTCAGCATGAATAGCACCCCGCTAAAGAGGTGTTATTATACCGCAAATTTAGTGGCGCTTCGAGGCAGGTGGAACCCAGTTCTAGAAAAAAGTCCCGCGGTCCACAAGCCGCGAAACTCGAAGCCTTTTGCTAATGAAGGTCAGTTTTAGGCTATAAAAAAAGAGACTATCTTTAGAAAAACTAGGCTGAAGATATAGTATTAGTCGTAAAAGTCGTAACTATCTAAGACAAATTACATTAGGCCTAATTATCAATGTTGTTAGAAGTGACAACATGCTTATTTTTTTTCCTAGGTTCAGGCCAATGTGATCGGTCTGGCACAGATAAGCCTGCAAAAATGTATGCTGAGGCAGTGGCTGACTATTATCGGGCGTTGGATGTTTCTGATCTTTCTAGCCTGAGTGATCGGGAAAAAGTACGCTTGCTACGGTCTGCATATCAAGACCTTGCAAGGATCATTCTTGAACACCCTCAAAGTAGAGAAGCTGAGTTTCTTAGGAACAATGCTCCAGAGAAAATTGGCCTTCGTCATCTGGAAAAGCGATTAACAAAATTAGATTCTAATTTCCAACCCTTAGAATTTACGGAAATAATTCACACGGATACGCCTTTGCATTTTTCAAATACACTTGTTTCGTCGAGTGAATTTGTCGTCAGCAAATTAGCTTCCGCTGGGAATGCATCTACTGATGCCAAAAAGAAGAGTGTTGTCTTAGGGAGCAAAGCGACCCAAAAGGAAAGTGGCCCTGAACTAGTCTATGAAAAGCATTCAACTATCGAGACGCTAGGTGTGGCACTAGAAGCGGGTATTAAATTTGTCAGACATTCCATTACACCAGACATAAATATGGAGCAAATTCGATTAGATCGGGTTTGCAAATTATCTGACAATCACAACAGTCATTCTATCCTGCCTGTTCATCATTTATATGCTCAGCCAAATAGTTGGCAGGCACCAACATCGTCTGTGACGCTGTTGACAAGCCCTGATAGAAAAAACTTAACAAAAGTTAAGACAACTCAGCATGAGGTAGTCCCCTCGATTACTGGTGTCGTTCACACAGCAATTTTTCAACTCAACAGCTATGCAATTCGCGATGAGGACTTTGCAAAGCTCGATCAGCAGGCAGCCAACTTAAACGCTAACCCAGAACTTGATGTGTTGATTGAGGGGCACGCTGACGAGGGGAGAACGAACGATGACAATATCGTGCTTGGATTAAAGAGAGCGCAAAGCGTCCGCGCATATTTGGTCGCAAAAGGCGTGAATACCAATCGGATTAAACTTGTTTCCTATGGCAAAGAAAAACCGCTTATTAAGGCCTCTGATGAAACAGCTTGGGCGAAGAACCGGCGGGCAGTCACGGAAGTTTTTGAGCATATATCTCTAGAAAAACAGTTGCCCAAAGTAAGAATGGCTGAGAACAACAACTCCACCAAAATCCAAAATACCGAAACTTCAAAGGATACGAAGGATAGCTTTTCAAAGTTTGAGGATGAAAAGCCTACAATTGTGGGCGAACAGATTCTCGTACCCCTAGTTGCTGCCGCTGGCCAGGCGAAAAATGATGACAAAGACGTAAGCAGTGCGATCGAGCAAAAAGCCGAGGAATTGGCACTTTCAAAAGTCGAAGAAAAATTTCGCAAGGCCCTGCCTAATACTGAAGTTTCTTTGACAGGCCGAGAGGGCGGCAAACCAAAAATCTCGGTAACAACCGTTCAACCGATATTGCAAACCGAAGGCGACAGAGACACCGTTTTTGTTCAAGGATCTGCCGCATCATCCGATGGTGGAAACCGCCACACAGCCAACCTTGGCTTTGGGTACAGGCGACTATCTAAAGATGAAAGGTGGCTTTTTGGGGCAAATACATTTTTGGATTACGAGTTCCCCTATGATCATAAAAGAGTTAGTGCTGGTCTAGAGATTAAAAGCGCACCAATTGAGCTAACGGCCAACAAGTACAAAGCACTAACGGGATGGCGGCCTGGTCCAGGTGGGGTGACTGAGCATGCGTTGGATGGGTATGACCTCGAGGTCGGAGTTCAGGTGCCATACATGCCGTCCAGTCGCGTTTATGTGAGAAAATACAAATGGGATGGAGTTGGTGGATCTTCTGATCTTGAGGGGCGCGAGTATAGTTTGGCTGTGTCAGGATTTCTTGGTGACGGCTGGACATTGGAAGCCAAACACGATGTACCCGAACAAGGTATTTCGACTAATTCGGTAGGTTTAACTTATCGGATAAAAATTGGTGAGATCGACGGTGATAATGTCGGTGCACCACTGATTTCGAAACAAGCATATCAATTCGGTTCAGTCCGCCACAAAACTCTGGAAAAAGTCCGGCGCGAAAATGAAATAGTCAAAGTGCAATCTGGACTGACCTTGTCGTTCCGATGAGGCCAATAGTCCAAATTAGATTGTGTCTTTTGACAGTTGTGATTGCTCTTGCACTAGCAACAGCACAAAAGGCCTTGGGTGGACAAAACCTTACTTTTGGCATCCGACTCGGTAAACCAAAATGCTAAGCGGGACCAAAACAACAACTAGTAAATTGGTGTATCGTGCAGCCAAGGCCTTCGCAGTGCTTTGTTTGTTTGGAATTTTAGATGCTACAGCACTCGCACAATCGATAACCGCACCATCTAGTTTTAAGGTTGAAGATAATTCAGTTTATAATCTAGTTAGTGGGAGCGGCACGTCAGTGTCGGTTTCTGGCTCCGATCCGATAGTGGTTTATGTTTATGCCTCTTCAGGTCTGGTCAAAATCACAACCACATCTGGTTTGACAGCGCCATCTACCCATAATTCTTCACAGTGGACTGGCAACTCATCAATTGCTTTTTCAGGCTCCATAAGTGACGTCAACGCAGCACTTGCCAGCCTTTCAGTCAAAGGCTCTAGCTCAACAATTTCTATTCATGCACTACCATCTGGTGGTGCATATAATTTTACCAACGATCACTATTATGTTCTTAGCACAGTTTCAAATATAGGTTGGTCTGCTGCCAAAACTGCTGCAGAGGCAAGTTCAATCAGAAGTTCGCAAGGATATTTAGCCACTTTAACTTCTGCTGACGAAGAAAGTTTTGTGACAAATCATCTGAATCTTGCCACCTCAGGACTTTATAATGGGACATGGATTGGTGCATCAGACATTGCGAACGAAGGACTTTGGATTTGGGACTCAGGGCCCGAGTCTGGAACGCAGTTTTGGAGTGGCAGAACTGCAACATCAGGCGGATATGCAGTTAGTGGACTCTACAGCAACTGGCATTGGTCCCAGCCAAGTGACACCAAAGCCACAGAAAATGGTGCTTCAATATATTTTCATCCTGCAGACCTGGCGTGGGTGTGGGTTGATGCACGAGTGGATGGTTTGAATGGTCAGGTAGGGCCTTATATCACTGAATATTCATCTTCGCCTGTTGCATTTGTGGTAGATCTTTTAACATCTCATTCGATATCGATGTCTGATATTGAGCGTGAGTTGGATGATGGATCGTTCACCATTGCTGATCCGTCATCAGCTTCGAGCGGTGCGTTTAGCTATTCGATCAGCAACAGCGGCGTTGCTACGATCTCGGGCAACACTGTAACGCCGGTTGGCATTGGATCAGCCACGATAACGGCAACACAAGCTGCTGACTCAACATACGCCTCAACTTCTACGACATTCACTCTGACCGTCACCGAGAATGGCACATCCGTCACAAGCTGCTCTGACGCTGCCGCCAGGGCAGCACATTACATAGCCACCGGCAATAGCGGCTACTGTGGTGGAACCCTTACAAAGGCAGCGGCTTACATCTATGAGATATGGCTGGGTGATAGCTCTGCAGGCATGACAGCATCCTGCCGCATTTGGATAGGCACTCTTCCTGTAATGCGTCACCAGTATCAAGCTGGCGAAAAAGCCCAAGGTGGCCCTATCGACGTAAAGAACTGCTCTGATGGCACCTACGATACCATCCACCTAATCAAGTCCAGATATCTGCAATTTGCTGGATATGCGAGCTATCCAGCACCATCAGGCAGTGCCAGCCATGGCAATACAGCAAGATCAACGACCACCTTTGCAACAAGCAATGCTGATCACGCTGTTCTGAGTGATTGGCTTGAAGACAGCACAGGCTTTGCTGCAAGCAGTCGTCCCTACGTCAGAACAACGTCATCAGCAACGAGCATCTACAAAAAGTTGGCTGCACAACCCTCATCAAGCGACCTGTCAGGCGCATCTGATGCGGATATGTATTTTGATGAATACAAGAGACTGACTGCATCACAGAACAACACATTGTCAGGTTGGTTATGTGAAGGTGCATCCTCACAGACAGTTTGTGCTCAAATCCTCTCAAACGACACAACCCGGCTTGAATGGCGTTATACAAATGCCGCCTCTGAGGTAAGCGGCTTGCCGATTAGCCTGAGCAATGCAAAAGGATGCAACCTGACAATCGACCTTAGCTACAAGTCTGCAGATACAAGCAACAATCAGAACACTGGTATCAACTTCCTCTGGCGCAACAACAGTGGGACTGTCGAGATGGTTGGCGTCAAACCCGATGACGGCGACATCAACATCTCACTCGGTAAACCAAAATGCTAACAAAAGAATTTAGAATTGGATTTAACACTCCATCACCCGCCCGAGGTCCGAGGCAGGACCACCCCCAAGCATACGCCCGACCCCCTCGGCCCAAAACGATCAAGATCTAGCAACCACTCCCAGTAACCCGGTCCGGCGTACGGGAGGCGGGAGTCGCGAAGCTTTAACCGCGAGACTCTGTCCCCGGACCACGGTCCAGGGCTGTTATCCAGACTGTTATCCAAAATAGGGCGTTGGCTGACAGGCGCTGATCAGCTAAGATACTGAATAGATTGAAAGTCAGGTCTTGAATGGTCCCTGGGTAGGGCGTCGAACCCATCTCCTGGGCACCATTATCTCCAAGATTCGTGGTTCAAGGTCCTGATTTTCAAGCATCGTGGTTGTTTGTCCACGGTGCACGAACCATGCTTATTCAACGCACTTGGACAATGGTACCGTTGCGACGGTCTCGCCGCCTTGCAATTTCACAAAAGTGAAAAAGAAATGAAATGACCATGCAATCTTCATGGGACATCTTTAGTGCTAGATTACGGCATTTTTCGGGGCAGTTCTTTTGCTTGATGAAAGCGCAAAGCCGCTCACATACCGCACCATTTGGATCTCCGACATTCACCTAGGGACTCCCGGAGCGCGGGCACTTGAGCTCCTGCATTTTCTGAAACACACCCACAGCGACAAGCTGTATCTCGTCGGTGATGTTGTTGATGGCTGGCAACTGAAGAAAAAATTCTACTGGCCACAGGAACATAACGATGTAGTTCAAAAGCTGCTTCGAAAAGCACGCCAAGGCACAAAGGTTGTCTACATTCCGGGCAACCATGATGAGGCTGCCAGGCAATATCTTGGCGTCAACTTTGGTGACATAGCGATCAAGGCGGAAGATATTCACGAGACAGCCGATGGTTTGAGGTTCTGGGTCGTGCATGGCGACCTGTTTGACAACGTGATCCAACATGCGCGCTGGCTGGCCTATCTCGGCGACTACAGTTACACCCTGTTGTTACGGGTCAATCTGATCTTCAACTGGGTCCGCAACAAGCTGAACCTGCCCTATTGGTCGCTCTCACAATATTTGAAGCACCGGGTCAAATCAGCAGTCTCGTTCATCTCTGCGTTTGAAACTGCAATGGTTACCGAAACGCGCCGTCGAAATTGTGATGGCGTGGTTTGCGGACATATTCATAAGCCTGAAATACGGCAAATCGACGGGATACTCTATGCAAATGACGGGGATTGGGTGGAATCACTCTCTGCGCTTGCGGAGCATCATGATGGAACATTGGAGTTGCTTGATTGGCAGAATGCAACCCCAAGGACTGAATTCCAGCTTGCCACGGTAAGCACGGACGTGTCTGGCCCTGCGTTCGAACCGGTGACCAAACCATGAAGATCGTGATCGTCAGTGACGCATGGTATCCACAGGTCAATGGTGTCGTTCGCACATTGACAAAAACGCGCGAAGGGTTGGAGTCGCTTGGGCACCAGGTGCTTATGATCACGCCAGAGGCGTTTCGCACAATACCCTGCCCGACTTATCCGGAGATCAGACTTTCGATTTTCCCCGGTCGAAAAGTTTCAGCATTGATTAACGAGTTCAATCCCGACCATCTGCATATCGCGACTGAAGGGCCGCTTGGGCTGGCTGCGAGAGCTTTTGCGGTACGATGGCAAATGGCCTTTACGACGGCCTATCACACGCGTTTTCCTGAGTATATCAAGTCCAGAATTCACCTGCCGCTCGCTTGCACCTATTTCTTCCTCCGCTGGTTCCACAAGCCGGGCAATGCCGTCATGGCCCCAACAAACGCTGTTCTGGAGGATCTCAAAAGATGGCGCATCGGCAAGCCGGTGATTTGGCCAAGAGGTGTCGACCTCGATTTGTTCAAGCCGGACCAGGAACCCTGCTCGAAACCGCAAAATAAGACGCCAATTTTCATTAATGTTGGCAGGGTTTCAGTCGAGAAGAACCTTGAGGCATTTTTAGATCTACCCTTGCAAGGGGAAAAATGGGTTGTCGGAGATGGTCCTGCGCTGGACGGTTTCAAAAAGCGGTATCCCGAGGTGCGTTTTTGGGGCTCAAAGCAAATGTCCGAACTGCCAGCGATCTACAATCAGGCCGATGTCTTTGTCTTCCCGAGCCGCACAGATACTTTTGGTCTGGTGCTTTTGGAGGCTATGGCTTGCGGGCTGCCGGTAGCAGCTTATCCTGTCACTGGGCCGATTGATGTTATTGGCTCCTCAGACGCCGGCGTCCTTGACGAAAATCTTGGAAAAGCCTGCGCCAAGGCCCTTAAGCTGAGGGGCGAAGATGCTCGTGCCCACGCAGAGACATTTTCCTGGGAGATTGCCACCGGCATCTTTGCCAGCCATCTAGTCGTCGCGGGCCACTCTCAGGACAGCTACCGAGTGGAGGATAATCCCCACAAATCCAATCATGGTCTGGGCCGCGCCATCTCTGCTGCAAAGAACAGTTGGGCCGGGCTGGTCTACGCGGTGAAAGAGGAAAGCGCATTTAGACAGGAACTTGTGCTGGCTGCAATTCTGGCCCCACTGGCAATCTGGATGCCAGCCACCACCCTCGAGACCGGTGCAATGCTTGGAACGTTGTTGTTTGTTCTCATTGTTGAATTGCTAAATTCCAGCGTAGAAGCAGCGGTCGACCGTATTTCCTATTCCAAACATGGTCTTTCCAAGCGCGCAAAAGATTATGGAAGCGCCGCGGTAATGTTGGCGCTGCTTCTATGCGGCCTGACATACGCGGTCATTTTCACGAAATACTTCCTGTAGCCATTTGCGGATGTGATGCCGCTCGAAGTTTTTCTACCCGTTCAGGGAAGCGATCCTTTCCATCCATCTGGCTTTGACCTCGAGACCATAGCCGCTGCCATATTTTTGGCCCACGCCTGCGGTGGTCCAACCGCCAATGGCATCAGCGATATCTGACGGGCATTCAACACGGCGTAACCTGTCGCGGAGGCTGTGGCGGAAGCTGTGAACTACACATCCGTCAGGGACGCGTGGCTTCAGCCATTTGTTGATAGCTGCGCTGGCAGAGTTTGCGTTGCAGCCTGAACTGTCCGTGTATCGTGGGAAGGCTAAATCTTGCTGGTTCTCAACAATGCGCCTCGCTGCCCAAAGCGACATGCCAACCAGCGGGATGTCGCGCTCACTTCCCCTTGTCTTGAGTGAACGCCAAGGGTGTTTGCGTAGTGCGATGTGGGGAATGTCGGCATTGAGCTTAATGTCCGATACCAGCAGTCCTGCAGCTTCTGCCAACCGCATACCTGTGTCACTGATCAGTGCCACCAGCCACCTGACATCATCGTCCAGTTCAAAGCACTCCTTCTGGATAGCCACAATGTTGTCATCGGGGATTGGCGAACGAATGGATGCCTTCTCATCATCCGGGATGAAGACGTTGGCGAACACATTGGGACAGGTGAGGCCATACTCTCTGATGGCAAGGTTGGTGATGGCTTTGACTGTGCCAAAGACACGGCGCACTGATGCCGCTGTCATACCCTTGCCAATCAGATAGTCACGGAAGCGTGCGGCATCAGAAGCCGATAGAGATGACAGTTCCTCTGCATCAGTTGCTTCTGTCATATAGCCAACGGCACGCTCTGCTCCCTGAAAGAAGGTCTTGCTTCGGCCAGCGCCCTTAAGGCGGAGATAGCTATCGAGCGCATCCTGAATGGAGACAGACACGTTACTTCGATCTGCCTCAACCTCCTGAACCAATGAAAGCCCAAGCTCCCTTGTGTGGAAGACTTCCAGACGAATGCTGTCCCAGTATCGCTCCAGCCTGTCAGACAGAGCAGCAGCAGATCGCTGCGCCTTAGGCAGCGATCTTGTATGCAGCGAGACGATCACCCGATCCTTATTGAATCGAGAGCGCACATCAGCAGGGACACGGCGGGAGAAGTAATAGATGCCATTACGGCGGATAAGATAGGCGTGATTTTGGATCACAGTTTGGCTCACACTTCCTGACGTCAAACATCAAAATGCTTGAAAATCAGGACCTTGAACCACGAATCTTGGAGATAATGGTGCCCAGGAGAAGACTCGAACTTCCACGGCCTAATGGCCACTGGCACCTGAAGCCAGCGCGTCTACCAATTCCGCCACCTGGGCATCGGGGCTGCACGCGATTGCTCGCTGTGCTTGGAGGCGCGCAGAATAGCCAGCCGGCCATGCTTGTCAACTGAATCTGTGTGCCTGACGACCATATATATCCCTGAATGGGGTTTCGTCGGCCGGTTCTGTCATGTGCGACGCCAAAAGGTGGCAATCTGCACTGGACGCCGGGTCGCCCTTGCCGCTATCACTCACTCTCAGGAAATGTTGTCGGGATATGGGGGTTGGCATGGGCAGAACGGTTGCGGTCATTGGCGGGTCCGGCTTTGTCGGGCGCGCTGTCGTTGAAATGCTGGCGCGGCAGGGCGCGCGCGTCATCGTGCTGTGCCGCAATGCCGAGCGTGCCAAGTTCCTGCGGACAATGGGAGTCGTCGGACAGGTGACACCTGTCGCCGGCAACGCGCTTTCGGACGAGGATCTGGAACAGGTGATGGGGTCCGCCGATTCGGTGGTCAATCTGGTCGGCATTCTGGCCGAGGGCGGCGCGCAGCGGTTCTCGACACTTCAGGGTGAATTGCCGGGGCGTATCGGCCTGATTGCTGCAAAGCGCGGCATGGGACATGTCGTCCACATCTCGGCCATCGGGGCCAGCGCCGAGTCGAACAGTGTCTATGCCCGCAGCAAGGCCGCCGGCGAGGCCGCCCTGCTGGCTGCCTTCCCAAAGGCCGTGATCCTGCGACCATCAATCATTTTCGGGCCACGCGACAGTTTCTTCAATCGCTTTGCCGGATTGGCCATGCTGGCGCCGGGTCTGCCGCTGCCGGGTGGCGGGCGCATGCGCATGCAGCCGGTCTATGTCGGTGATGTGGTCGAGGCGGTGGCGGCGGGACTTGGATTTCGCAAGACATCGTCTGTCGCGGGCGGGGTTTTCGAGCTTGGCGGGCCCGGCATCTTTACCTTCCGCGAGTTGATGGAGACCACGCTGGCGGCCATCGGACGCCGGCGGATGCTGGTGCCGGTGCCACTTGGCGCGATGTCGCTTGGGGCGATGATTACCGGCCTGTTGCCCAATCCGCCGCTGACCCTGGATCAGGTGCGTCTTCTGGCTGTCGACAATGTTGTTGCCGACGGGGCGCGTGGACTGGCCGATCTCGGCATTGTGCCAACGCCGGTGGATGCCATCATTCCGGGATATCTTGCCTGTTACCGCCCCGGTGGGCAGTTTTCCCGCCGCACCGACTGACCTGTCACAGGACGCCGGCGGCAATCAGCAGCAGCAGCGCGCCGCCAAGCGCCATCCGGTACCAGACGAAAATCCGGAAATCGGCCCGCGCCAGCCACCGCATCATCCAGCCGATGGCGGCAAGGGCAAAGCCAAACGACAGCAGCGCCACCAGCGCGGCATCAAGCCCGAGGGCGACATCCCCCTCGGCGGCGATGTCGAGACCTTTCAAAAGACCGGCCCCGGCAATGGTCGGGATTGACAGCAACAGCGAAAAACGTGCCGCCGCCAGACGGTCAAAGCCGAGATAGCGTGCCATTGTCATTGTCACGCCGGACCGTGACGCGCCGGGAATCAGGGCCAGGCATTGCGCCATCCCAACGGCAATCGCCGCGCCAAATCGCATATCCTTGATCTGCCGGCCAACCGCGCCACCCCTGTCGGCATGCCACAGCAGTCCGGCGAAGACCAGATTGGCCACGGCAAGTGTCCGCAGGTCGGTCAGCCAGACGGGATCGATGTCATTGACGGCAAAGCCGACGATGACGACCGGAAGGGTGGCAAGTGCCAGCAGCATGATCAACCGTCTGCTCGCGGCATCGCCGCCGGGCCGCAGCGCCATCAGCATCGCCAGAAGATCGGTGCGAAGATACAGCATCACCGCGCCAAGCGTGCCGACATGCGCCGCCACATCGATGGCGCGGCCCTGATAGGGCTGGTCGGTGACCAGTGGGACCAGCGCCAGATGTCCGGATGATGACACGGGCAGAAACTCGGTAAGCCCCTGCACGGCAGCGACAAGGACAATCAGCAATAGCGGCATCACGCTTCCTCGATCCGGCGGGTCGTCTCGGACAGGCTGCCGGGGCGGATATTATCCCGGCATCGTCGCCACCCTACGCCCAAACAGATCACAGGTCAAAAGCCGGCCCACCGGAAGATGGACCCGGAGGAGGGGCCCGGAGGAGGGATCCGGTCCAATTTAGTCCAATTTCGGACCTAAAATGATTCATTCGGCGATTCCTGTGCAAATTTGACACTGCGCCCTTGCCAGACGCAGGAAAAAAGGGTAACTATTGTTGACTTTTCTGACGCGGTGCCAAAGCTGAATTTGTCCTGTCGGGGCAATGCTTGACGGGCCGCGTCATTATTTTCTGGAAGAGGCACTGGAATATTCCAGGGCGGGACAGCGGGGCAAGGCCATGTCGAACAAGATGCTGAAATTCGTCACCACCGACAAGAAAATGCCGGACAAGCGTGGCGCGGATGCGCGCGTTCAGGATTTCGACGAGATCTATGACGAGTTCGACGTCACGGCTGCCGAAGATCAGGCATCACGCTGTTCCCAGTGCGGTGTGCCGTTCTGTCAGATCAACTGTCCGCTTCACAACAACATTCCCGACTGGCTGATGCTGACCGCCGAGGGGCGGATGGAAGAGGCTTACCGGATGTCGGCCCAGACCAACAACATGCCTGAAATCTGCGGCAGGATCTGTCCCCAGGACCGGCTGTGCGAAGGAAGTTGCGTGATCGAGAAGGGCTTTGAATCGGTCACCATCGGCGCGGTTGAAAAGCACATTACCGAAACAGCGTTCGAGAATGGCTGGGTCCAGCCACCGCAGCCGGTTGCCGAGCGGGCGGAATCGGTTGGCATCATCGGTGCCGGCCCGGCTGGCCTTGCCGCCGCCGACATGCTGCGCCAGCGCGGCTTTCAGGTAACCATCTATGACCGGTATGACCGTGTGGGGGGGCTGCTGATCTATGGCATTCCCGGTTTCAAGCTGGAAAAGCATGTTGTGCAGCGGCGTCACGATCTGCTGGCTGACGGGGGCGTGACCTTCCGCCTGAATGTCGAAATCGGTGTTGATATCAGCTTTGAGGAGATTCGCGCTTCGCATGACGCGGTGCTTGTCGCCACCGGCGTTTACAAGGCGCGGGACATCACCGCGCCGGGTGTCGGCATGCAGGGCATTGTGCCGGCGCTTGACTATCTGACGGCATCAAACCGGAAAAGCCTCGGCGATGCGGTTCCCGATTTTGACAGCGGCACGCTGAATGCCAAAGGACGCGATGTTGTTGTGATCGGTGGCGGTGATACCGCCATGGATTGTGTTCGTACCGCCATTCGGCAGGAGGCAAAGTCGGTGACCTGCCTGTATCGGCGTGACCGTGCCAACATGCCCGGCTCGCAGCGCGAAGTGGCGAATGCCGAAGAAGAAGGTGTGGTGTTCAAATGGCTGTCGGCGCCGCAGGCGTTTCTTGGCGACAATCATGTCCGCGCCGTACAGGCACAGAAAATCCATCTTGGCCAGCCTGACGCAACCGGCCGCCAGGTGCCGCAGATCATCGAGGATTCGTCGCATGACATTCCGGCCGATCTGGTGATCAAGGCGCTTGGCTTCGACCCCGAGGATCTGCCGGTGATGTTCAACGCGCCGGAGCTTGCGGTTTCCAAATGGGGCACGCTCGACATCGACTGGCGCACAATGATGACCAGTCTGCCCGGGGTGTTCGCTGCCGGTGATATTGTGCGGGGCGCGTCCCTGGTTGTCTGGGGTGTGCGCGATGGCCGTGATGCCGCCGCATCGATCGAATCCTACATCATGGCGCAGAGCGACGCGCCGCAGGCCGCTGCCCGCGCCTGAGTCGAGACAAGAGACAGGACAACATCATGAGCAAGACAAGCAGAACCCAAGACGGCATGTTTGACGCAGACGCCTATCTTGCCCGGCGTGCCCGGAACGAAGTCCGGCTGACCGATGCCGGTATCTATGGTCCGGAGATGGAGCATGATGCCTGTGGTGTCGGGTTCGTCGCGGCGCAGGATGGCAAGCCGTCGCGTGCTGTTGTCGATGCGGCTATCGAGGCGTTGCAGGCGATCTGGCACCGCGGCGCTGTCGACGCGGATGGTATGACCGGCGATGGCGCTGGGATCCATATCGAGATTCCGCGCGATTTCTTCATCGAACATATTGCCCGGACCGGTCATGATGATGATGGCGGGCGGCTTGCTGTTGGCATGGTGTTCCTGCCCCGGACCGACCTTGGGGCGCAGGAGCGTTGCCGGTGTATTGTCGAGCAGGAAATCCTGGCGGTCGGCCATTCCATCTATGGCTGGCGGCAGGTGCCCGTCGATACCAACGCGCTTGGTGACAAGGCCAAGGCGACACGCCCGGAAATCGAGCAGATCATGTTCTCGACGCCGGCTGATATCGACGAAACCGAGGCCGAGCGCCAGCTATATATCGTTCGTCGCCGCATTGAAAAGGCAGTGACAGCAGAGCTGATCTCGGATTTCTACATCTGTTCGATGTCCAGCCGGTCGATCATCTACAAGGGCATGTTCCTTGCCGAGCAGGTGACGGCCTTTTTCCCGGATCTGAAAGATGCGCGTTTCGTGTCGTCCTTCGCGATCTATCACCAGCGTTATTCGACCAACACCATGCCGACCTGGAAGCTGGCCCAGCCCTTCCGCGTGCTGGCGCATAATGGAGAAATCAACACCATCCGTGGCAACCAGAACTGGATGACCTGCCATGAGGATCGCATGGCGTCCGATATCTTCGGCGATGCCATCGACGATCTGAAACCGGTTGTGGCGAAAGGAAGCTCGGATTCGGCGGCACTGGACGCGGTGTTCGAACTGATGGGCCATGGCGGTCGCAACCTGCCGATGGTCAAGACGATGATGATTCCGGCTGCGGTCGATGTCGACAGCGACCATGAGCTGGCAAAGCTCTATGCCTATTGCAATTCTGTGATGGAGCCGTGGGACGGGCCGGCGGCGATTGCCGCCTATGCCGACAACTGGGTGATTGCCGGTATGGACCGGAACGGCCTGCGCCCGATGCGCTATGTGGTGACTGACAGCGGGCTGGTGATCGCCGGGTCGGAAAGCGGCATGGTCGTTGTGCCCGAGGACCGGATCGTCGAGCGTGGCCGTATCGGACCCGGTCAGATGATGGGTATCGATCTGAAACGTGGCAGGATACTGCGTGATGCAGAGCTGACCGCCGAACTGGCTGGCAAGCGTGACTGGTCCAAATGGGTTGGCCGTGCCAAGCAGATGGACGCCATTCTGGCCAACCATGCCGGCAAGGTGTCCGAGCGCCTGCCTGCGGTCGAGGCCCGCCGCCGCCAGATGATGGCCGGCTGGACGATGGAAGACCTTGAACTGATCCTCCAGCCGATGGCCGAGACCGGCAAGGAAGCCATCGGATCGATGGGGGATGACACGCCGCTTGCCGTGCTGTCGAACCGGTATCGTGGCCTGCACCATTTCTTCCGGCAGAATTTCTCGCAGGTGACAAACCCGCCGATCGACAGCCTTCGCGAGCGCCATGTGATGACGCTGCGCACGCGGCTTGGCAATCTTGGCAACATTCTGGATGAGGCCAAGGAACAATGCGATCATCTGGTGCTGAATTCACCGGTGATGACGGTGCCGGAATGGGACGCGCTTGTTGCTTATCTTGGCGACAAGGCGGCGATGATCGACTGTACCTTCGACATTGTCGGCCCGGATGACTTCACCGCCGCGATGGATCGCATTGCAGCCGAAGCCGAAGAGGCCGTCAGGTCGGGATGCGAGCATGTGATGCTGTCGGACCGCGCGGTGTCGCAGGACCGTGCGCCGCTGCCGATGATTCTGGCGACAGGTGCCGTGCATTCGCATCTTGCACGCCAGCAGCTGCGGACATTCGCCTCGGTCAATGTGGCGACCGGCGAATGTCTTGATGTCCACCACTTTGCCGTGCTGATCGGTGTCGGTGCGACGACGATCAATGCCTATGTCGCCGAAGAGGCCATTGCCGAGCGGCATGATCGTGGATTGCTGTCCGGTCTGACACTTCCCGAAGCGGTGGCGAACTACCGCAAGGCCGTGGAAGACGGTCTGCTGAAGATCATGTCGAAAATGGGCATCTCGGTCATCGCGTCCTATCGCGGCGGCTATAATTTCGAGGCGCTTGGCCTGTCGCGGGCGCTGGTGGCGAAATTCTTTCCGCCGATGTCTTCGCGGATTTCCGGCCTTGGCCTGACAGGCATTGCGTCACGGGTCAGTGAAATGCATCGCAAGGCCTATGATTCGGCTGACGTGTTTCTGCCGGTTGGCGGCTTCTTCCGCTATCGTCGATCAGGCGAGCGGCATGCGTTTGACGGCCAGCTGATTCATGCCATGCAGCATGCCTGCGACAACGGATCCTATGAGAGCTGGAAGAAATATTCCTCGCTGGTGTCAAGCCAGGGGCCGGTCAACCTTCGTGATCTGCTGGAGTTCAAGACCGGCCGCGCATCGGTCCGGCTTGAGGATGTCGAATCCATCACCCGCATCCGCAAGCGGCTGGTATCGCCCGGCATTTCGCTTGGCGCGCTGAGTCCGGAAGCCCATGAAACACTGTCGATCGCGATGAACCGGATCGGTGCAAAATCCGACTCCGGCGAGGGTGGCGAGGATCCGGCACGTTTCAAGCTTCGCGAGAATGGCGACAACCCGTCGAGCGCGATCAAGCAGGTTGCTTCCGGCAGGTTCGGTGTCACCGCCGAATATCTGAACAGCTGCACCGAACTCGAGATCAAGGTGGCCCAGGGTGCCAAGCCCGGTGAGGGCGGGCAGCTGCCCGGTATCAAGGTCGACAGCCTGATTGCGCGTCTGCGTCACTCGACACCGGGGGTAACGCTGATTTCGCCGCCGCCGCATCACGATATCTATTCGATCGAGGATCTGGCACAGCTGATCTATGACCTGAAGCAGATCAACCCCGACGCCAAGGTGTGCGTCAAGCTGGTGGCCTCGACCGGCATCGGCACCATCGCCGCCGGCGTGGCCAAGGCCAAGGCCGATGCGATTCTGGTGTCGGGCCATGGCGGCGGCACCGGTGCCAGCCCGCAATCCTCGATCAAGCATGCCGGCCTTCCGTGGGAGATGGGCCTGTCGGAAGTGCATCAGGTTCTGTGCATGAATGACCTTCGTGACAAGGTTGTGCTGCGCACCGACGGTGGCCTGAAGACGGGACGCGACATTGTCATGGCCGCGATGCTTGGTGCCGATGAATACGGGATCGGCACCTCGGCCCTGATTGCGATGGGGTGCATCATGGTGCGCCAGTGCCATTCCAACACCTGCCCGGTCGGTGTCTGCACCCAGCGCGACGATCTGCGGGCCAAATTCGAAGGCACGCCGGAAAAGGTGGTACAGCTGTTCACGCATCTTGCCGAAGAGGTTCGCGAAATTCTGGCCTCGCTCGGGTTTGCGTCGCTGGAAGAAGTGATTGGTCGGACCGATCTGCTGACCCAGGTCAGCCGGGGTGATGCCGCGCTTGACGATCTCGATCTGAACCCGATCCTTGTCCAGGCTGAACGCGATGGTCATCACGGCAGCCCGCGTGACCGCGAGCGCACAGCCGTTCCGGACACGCTCGATGCGCTGATGGTGCGCGACGCCAGCACGGCGCTGGAATTCGGATCGAAGATGCAGCTGTCCTACAATGTCGAGAACACGCAGCGTGCCATCGGCACGCGCCTGTCATCGCATATCGTCCGCAAATTCGGCATGACCGGTCTTCGCGAGGACCATATCGCGGTGCGGCTTCGCGGCACCGCCGGTCAGTCGCTTGGCGCGTTTGCCACACAGGGGCTGAAGCTCGAGGTGATCGGCGATGCGAATGACTATGTCGGCAAGGGTCTGTCAGGGGGCACCATCATTGTGCGCCCGTCGGCCGCGGCAAGCTTTGTGGCGCATGAAAACACCATCATCGGCAACACGGTGCTGTATGGCGCGACCTCTGGTCGGCTGTTTGCCGCCGGTCAGGCCGGCGAAAGGCTGTGCGTGCGCAATTCGGGTGCCACGGCTGTTGTCGAGGGTGCCGGCACAAATGCCTGTGAATATATGACAGGCGGCAAGGTCGTGATCCTTGGCGAGGTCGGTGACAATTTCGGCGCCGGCATGACCGGGGGCATGGCATTTGTCTATGACCCGAACGACAGTTTCAGGGCGCGTGTCAATCCGGACAGCCTGCAGATTGTGCGGATTGGCACCGCGCATTGGGAGGCCGAACTGAAGGCGCTTGTCGAGGCACATGCCGCGGCAACCGATTCAGCGCTGGCGGCACGGCTGCTGAATGAGTGGAATGTCGAGATCGGCAAGTTCTGGCATGTGGTTCCAACGGAAATCGTCGCGCGGCTCGAAATGCCGCTCGATGATGCCGCTGTGGCCGCCGGTGGGGTGACACCTGCCTAGTCCGGCAGATCACCCCGGTCCGGCCGTCCGCATGACCGACGCGCCAAATGGTTGCCGGCCCCGGTGATTTCCGGTAATCGGATGCAATGTCAGACATTTCCGTACAGACAGACCAGGATCTTCCGGCGATTGAGGCCCTGATGGCCGAGGCGTTCGGCCCGCAGCGTCATGACCGGTCGGTCTGGACCCTGCGGCCCGGCCCGCCGGTGCCGTCCCTGTGCCTTGTGATCCGTGACGGCACCGTCACAGTCGGATCGTTGCGGTTCTGGGAAGTGATGCTGGGATCGCAGGTCATTCTGCTGTTCGGGCCGCTTGCGGTACGTCCGGAGCTTCGTGGTCGCGGCTTTGGGCGGGCGCTGGTCAATGCCGGGCTGGAGCGCGCTGCCAAGGGCGACTGGCCGCTGATCCTCGTGTCGGGCGAGGTCGATTACTATCCCCGGTTCGGGTTTGTGCCGGCCGCGCCCTATGGTCTGGACTGGCCGGGCTTCATCGAGCCTGAACGGCTGCAATTCTACGAACTGAAGGCCGGCGCATTGGCCGCATTGCCAGCGGCCCCCCTTGCTGTCAGACCGCTTCCCGGCTAGTCTTTTCCTTGTTTTCAATTCTTTAACGGTTGTGTGTCCATGCGCGTTCTGCATCATCACCCTCTCTATGGCGCGTCACGGACCGTCAGGCTTGTGCTTGCCGAGCGGCGCGCTGTTTACCTTCCAAAGCTGGAATCTCCCTGGGATCGTCATGAGGATTTTCTGTCGCTGAATCCGGCCGGGGATGTGCCGGTGCTGGTGACCGAAGATGGCGACGTGCTGTGCGGCTGCATGGTCATTGCGGAATATCTTGAGGAAACCGGGGATGATGACGGGCGGCTGATCTGGGGAACCGCGAGCGAGCGTGCCGAGATCCGGCGGCTGACGGACTGGTTTGAACGCAAATTCGTTGTCGAGGTCGGGGCGCCGCTGCTCAATGAGAGATATCTGAAACGCGTGACCTCGCGGGGCAACCCCTCGTCGGAGGTAATGCGCGCTGCGATGACCAATCTTCACATCCATCTCGATTACATCGACTGGCTTGCCGAACAGGGAAACTGGCTTGCCGGCAAGGCGATCTCGCTTGCCGACCTCAGCGCGGCCGCGCATCTGTCGGTGACCGATTATTTTGGCGATATCAATTGGGACAGGCATCCCGAGGCCAGGCTCTGGTATGCGAAAATCAAATCACGGCCGGCGTTTCGCGACCTGCTTGAGGATGTTGTCGCCGGGCTGGCACCTTCGCCGCATTATACCGATCTCGATTTCTAGGCCGTCGGCTGGCGCGCCGCCATCCGGTCAAGCGCACCGCGAAGCAGGGCAAGCTGATCCGGTTCGGAAAAACGGTGCCCGGCAGCCTTGACCAGCGTTATCTCGACATCGCTGCCTGTCAGCGCCGTGGCAATGTTGCCAGCGGTCTGCCACGGCACCTCTTCATCCTGCATCCCGTGCAGAAGATGCACCGGCGCAGTGATGTCAAGATTACCGCGCAGCCGCAGGTTCTGTCGGCCGTCGGTGATCAGATGCCAGGGATATCTGACCGGTTCGTCCGAATAGGGGTTTGGCAGCGCAATCACGCCGTCGACCTCGATCTGCCGTCGTTGGGCTTCATCGAATTCCTGCCACAGCAGATCCTCGGTAAAGTCGGGCGCGGCGGCAATCCCGACAAGGCCGGCAACCCGGTGTGGCCGTGCAAGGGCGACGTTCAGCATCAGCCAGCCACCAAGTGACGATCCAACCAGAATTTGCGGACCGTCCGTCAGCTCGTCGAGCGCCGCCAGACAGTCATCGGTCCAGCTGGAGATGTTGCCGTCAAGAAAGGCCCCGCTCGACAGGCCGTGCCCGCGATAGTCGAATCGAAGGCAGGCGTGCCCGTGGTCGACAGCCCATGATTCAGCCTCCAGCGCCTTTGTGCCCTCCATGTCCGACCCATGCCCGCACAGGAACACCACCCCCGGTGATGACCCGGCGGTTCGCCGATAGGCAAGTGTCTCGCCTGTTGCAAGTTGCAGATAGTCCGGCGGCGAAAAGTCGGGCATCATTCACTCCTGAAAAGTCCTCTCGAATTTCCGGTGGCGCAATGCTATGACCCCAGCACGGAGACGCCAATGACCACTAACGCGCGGAATGCCCGCTTCGTCAAGACACACAGCCGGGACGGCAACGGCCCTGTCATTGTTCAGGTGCTGCCGGCACTTGTGCGCGGCGGTGTGGAACGGGGCACGATCGAAATGGCCAAGGCCATCATCGATGCCGGTGGGCGCGCCGTGGTGATTTCCGAAGGCGGGCCGCTGGTTCGTCACCTTGACCGGATTGGCGCAACGCATCACACGCTTGCCGTTGCCAGCAAAAACCCGCTTGGCTGGCGGGCGACGCGGCGGCGGCTGCGCCGGGTGCTGGTATCCGAGGGGGCGGATATTGTGCATGTCCGTTCGCGCGTGCCGGCCTGTATTGCTTTGCCGGCGGCCAGATCGCTCGGCCTGATCACCGTCAGCACCGTGCATGGCCGGTTCCAGAACAGCAATGTCCTGAAGCGGATGGTGAATGCCAGAATGCTGGCAACCGACCATGTCATTGCCATTTCGAACTATGTCCGTCATCAGATCGAGCGCCAGTTCGGTGACCGCGGCAAGACGCTGTCGGTTGTACATCGCGGCGTCGATGTCGAGATGTTCGACCCGGCGTCGGTGTCGCAGTCTCGGATCATCCGATTCGTCGACGCGATTGCGCTTCCCGAGGACGAGCCGGTGATCATGCTGCCCGCACGGCCGACAGCCTGGAAAGGGCACGAGGTTCTGCTGAAGGCGCTGGCCCGCATTTCCGACCGCAAATTCAACTGTGTTCTTGTCGGTGCCGCCGATGGCAAGCGCGCCTTTGTCGACCGTCTGACCGAGCTTGGCATGAAGCTTGGTCTGGAAGGCCGGTTCCGGCTGACGCACAGCGTCGATGACATGCCCGCCGCACTGATGGCGGCGGACATCGTTGCCATGCCATCTGTCACGCCGGAGCCGTTTGGCCGGGTCTCGCTTGAAGCGCAGGCGATGGGACGGCTGGTCGTGGCGTTCGATCATGGCGGCGCGGCGGAATCCATCATGCATGGCAACACCGGATGGCTTGCCACGCCGGTCGATATCGACAGTCTTGCCGAATGTCTTGGCAAGGCGCTTGATGTCACCGCCAGCCAGCGCCGTGCCATGGCGGTCGAGACCCGGCAGCATATAGAGGCCAACTTCTCGACCCACCGAATGTGCAAAAGCACCATCACCATCTATGCGCGCCTGTTGAAAGCCCGGCATCTGGAAACAAAATCCGGTCACCAGCAGGCCGGTCACCAGCATGCCAGTGACCAGCACGCTTGAGTTTCCGGCAGCCAGAAGCTAGGTTGCGCAACAGGCGTCGTTACCGGCGGCCTGTTTGTTTTGACAGTGTTGATAGCCAGGACCACAGCCAGCCATGCCAACCGTAACCCTACCCGATGGATCCACCCGTAGCTATGACGCGCCTGTTGCGCCGGCAACCATCGCGGCCGATATCGGCCCCGGCCTTGCCAAGGCGGCACTGCTGGCCATTGTCGACGGTCAGGAATGGGATCTGAGTCGCGAGATTGAACATGACGCCTCGCTGGCGCTGCTGACCGCCAGGGACGACGCCATTCTGGCGACCATCCGGCATGATGCGGCGCATGTCATGGCCGAGGCGGTTCTTGAGCTGTATCCCGAAACCCAGGTCACGATTGGTCCGTCGATCGAGAACGGCTTCTACTATGATTTCCACCGCGAGGCGGCCTTTACCGAGGATGATCTGGCGGCAATCGAGACCCGGATGCATGACATTGTCGACCGCGACGAGGCGATCATCCGCAATGTCTGGACACGCGACGAGGCGGTCGCCTTCTATCGGAAGAATGATGAACCGTTCAAGGTCGAGCTGGTCGAGACAATCCCCCAGGGCGAGACGGTCACCTTCTATAAGCAGGGCGATTTCATCGATCTGTGTCGGGGCCCGCACCTTGCCTCGACCGGCAAGCTTGGTCATGCGTTCAAGTTGATGAGCGTTGCCGGTGCCTATTGGCGCGGCGATTCCAACCGTCCCATGCTGCAGCGTATCTATGGCACCGCGTGGCGCACCGAAAAGGAACTGAACGCCTATCTGCACATGCTGGAAGAGGCCGAAAAGCGCGATCACCGCAAACTTGGCAAGCAGCTGAATTTCTTCCATCTGCAGGAGGAAGCGGTGGGATCGGTGTTCTGGCATCCAAATGGCTGGACCATCTATCGCGAGATCGAGACCTATATGCGTCGGCGGCTCGATGCCGGCGGCTATGAGGAGGTCAGGACGCCGCAGCTTGTCGACCGGGCGCTGTGGGAGGCGTCGGGGCACTGGGACAAGTTCCGCGAGAACATGTTCACTGCCGAGGCCGAAGATGACCGTACGCTGGCGCTGAAGCCCATGAACTGTCCCTGCCATGTGCAGATTTTCCGCCAGGGCATCAAATCCTATCGCGACCTGCCGCTGCGTATGGCGGAATTCGGGTCATGCCATCGCAATGAACCGTCGGGTGCGCTGCACGGGATCATGCGGGTGCGTGCCTTTACCCAGGATGACGCGCATATCTTCTGTACCGAGGATCAGATCACGGCTGAATCCGTTCGGTTCTGCGAGTTGCTGCAATCGATCTATGCGGATTTCGGGTTCGATGATGTCCGCGTGAAATTTTCCGACCGTCCCGAGGTGAGGGCCGGCGAGGATGATGTCTGGGACCGCGCCGAATCCGCGCTGACAGATGCCTGCGAAGCGGCCAAGCTTGAAACGACCCTGAACCCGGGCGAGGGCGCGTTCTATGGGCCGAAGCTGGAATTCGTGCTGCGCGATGCCATTGGCCGTGACTGGCAATGTGGCACCCTGCAGGTTGATTTCGTGCTGCCGGACCGGCTCGATGCCGAATATGTCGCGGATAACGGGGAACGCCGCCGGCCGGTAATGCTTCACCGTGCCATTCTGGGATCGCTGGAACGCTGGATCGGTATCATCATCGAACAATATTCCGGTCGCATGCCGCCCTGGCTGGCGCCGGTGCAGGTGGTGGTTGCCTCGATCACCGACGGGGCGAACGACTATGCCGAGCAGGTCGTGGATGCGGCACGCGAGTTGGGATTGCGGGCCGAAAGCGATCTCCGGAACGAGAAGATCAGCTACAAGGTGCGTGAACACAGTGTCATGAAAGTGCCGTATATTCTGGCCGTCGGGGGCCGCGAGGCCGAGGCCGGCACGGTCGCCCTGCGTCGTCTGGGATCAAACGACCAGCAGGTGATCGACCGGGACGAGGCGCTGGCGATGCTGAGGGGGGAAAGTCTGCCACCCGATCTGGCGCGCCGGGCCGGTGGCAGAGCGTCTTGACGCATCTTTGGCGATCCCTGCTTAGTGACTAGGCAAAACAGCCAGTTTTTGATATCTAGTCGTTGCAACGCGGCGCATGGCGTCACGTTCGGCTGATATTTGGCGCCTCGAAAGAGGCATTGTGGATGACAGGAGAAGGTAAATAGCTCGTCCCCATTCTAATGTGCCGCCCGTGCAGGACGGCCCACGCATCAACGGCGCGATCAGAGTGCCGCAGGTGCGCTGCATCGACCCGGATGGCAACCAGCTGGGTATTCTCGATACAAGGGAAGCTCTTGCCAAGGCCGAGGATTTCGGCCTCGACCTTGTCGAGGTGCAGCCAAATGCCGAACCGCCCGTCTGCAAGATCCTTGATTACGGCAAATATAAATATGAAGCGCAGAAACGCGCCAACGAAGCCCGCAAGAAGCAGAAAACCATCGAAGTCAAGGAAATCAAGTTCCGTCCGAATATCGACGAGCATGATTACCAGGTGAAGATGCGGAATATGACAAAGTTCCTGAGTGGGGGCGACAAGGTGAAGGTGACCTTGCGATTCCGGGGTCGTGAAATGGCCCACCAGGAGCTTGGCGCAAACGTTCTGGCGCGGGTTCGTGAAGAGACCGAGGAATTCGCCAAGGTCGAGGCGATGCCAAAGATGGAAGGCCGCCAGATGGTGATGGTGCTGGCCCCGCGGTAGAGTCAATATATTGACTAGGTGGTAAACACACCTATATTTGAGTCTCAGTTAAGCGGACCAGGGTATTCTTGGCTGCTAATGAAGGGCGGGTCTTGGTTTACTAAGGCCCGCCCGCTCAGTTTATGTGTTAGTGAAAAACAATGGAAAACCGCGTCTGCATTTTTGTAGACGGCGAGGATCTTCGTTTCACAATTAACAAGTTATTTTCACCGCGATTCTTTGATCCGTCTGAATACATACCAATCAATGCCAAATGGGATGATTGGTATGATACCTTGGCGCGCCAATCGGTTTTCGAAGCGCAAGTAAAACGTGTTCGAACCTACTGGTTTGTATCGGAAAATGTGTATTGTCATCCACCGCTAATTTATCGGGGTATGACAGACACCCAGCAATTGGAATGGTTGGAGATAAACGCAAACGCTATTCAATCCAGCAAGGTGATTCAAAATTCAGACAAAAGACAATTACGGTCTGGCTTGGACGGCGAAAGGCTCAGAATGTTGTATAAGGTCACCAACGATTTAAGGGGGCTTAAAGGTTGGGTGGAGAATGTTTTTAAGTCCAACCATCATCGACAGAATGAAATTGCGGAAAAATATCGGGCGATAGAATTCTGCCGCTCGGGCGAAATTACCTATCGACTGTTTGACAAGAAATTCGGCCAGGAAAAGACCGTGGATGTGAATTTGGCTCTGGCCATGGTTTTGCGCGCGCCGATTTATGACACGGCGGTCATTGTGTCCGGAGACCAGGATTACGTCCCGGCAGTCCAGCAGGTGAAAAATCTTGGCAAGAATGTCGTGAATGTAAGCTTTGAAAGAGAAAATGGCGGGCTTCTTCCGGGTGGGGCGAAGAAGCTGAACGAAATCACGGACTGGTCCTTGCAGATTCCGTTCACAGAGTTCCAGAAGGCGCTTGGCCTGACAAAAGAGATTCCGCCAAGGGACCAGGGCCAAACCAGCACTTGATTCATGCCGCGCCTGGCCCTATAACCACCGCTTCGCGCATGTCACGTCGCGTCCGGGCCTGAAAGACCATGTGAAAGACCATATGGTTGAAAATCGGGCATGCCCGGCCGGCATATTGCCACCAGTCGCCGCAAGGCGGCATTCGCGCGCGAACGTCATGGTGGCCACCTTGCAAGACGAAAGAGGTCAAAATGCCCAAGATGAAGACCAAGAGCGGAGCGAAGAAACGCTTCCGCCTGACAGCCAGCGGCAGGGTCCGTGGGTCTGCGGCGTTCCTGAGCCACAACCTGCGCCGCCGTTCCCAGAAGATGAAGCGCCAGGCCCGCGGGACGATGATCCTGTGCGACGCCGATGCGCGCATCGTCAAAAAATTCCTTCCATACGCGTAAGGGAGACGGGATATGGCACGAGTCAAAAGAGGCACCACAACCCACGCCCGCCACGCCAAGGTGATCAAGGCGGCGAAAGGGTATTACGGACGCCGCAAGAACACATTTCGCACCGCAACCCAGGCTGTCGACAAGGCACGGCAATATGCCTATCGCGACCGCCGCACCCGCAAGCGTGAATTCCGTGCTCTGTGGATCCAACGGATCAATGCCGCGGCCCGGATTCATGGCCTGACCTATTCGCAGATGATGGGCGGTCTGATCAAGGCCGGCATCGAGGTCGATCGCAAGATGCTTGCCGACCTCGCGGTCAACCAGCCGGCAGCCTTTGCCGCGCTGGTTGAAAAATCGCGCGCGGCGGCATAGTCCAGGACATCATCCGACACCAAACCGGGGCTGTCGCCTAGACCACTGATCCGCAGCCTTGCGGTCCGGTGGTCCGGAGCGGCAGCCCTTTATCTTTCAATCGGGTCTTTCAATCGGGTCGATGGCAGGACGGGCAGCATGCAGAATCTCGACAATCTGACTTCGGAAATCCTGGCCTGTATCGAGGCCGCGTCATCGCTTGAGACGCTCGAGGCGATACGCATCGACGCGCTTGGCAAGAAGGGCCGCGTATCGCTGATGATGCGCGAACTCGGCGGTATGGACCCTGAACAGCGCAAGACCGCCGGTCAGGCGCTGAATGCGGTCAAGGACCGGATCGCTGCCGCCATCGAAAGCCGTCAGGACATGCTGTCACGCGCCGCCCTCGACCAGCGTCTCGCTGCCGAGGCTGTCGATGTCAGCCTGCCATCCCGCCCGGAGACCGAGGCACGGCTGCATCCGCTGTCGCGCACCATTGAAGAGGTTGTCGCGATCTTTGCCGAGATGGGTTTCACCGTTGCCGAAGGGCCGGACATTGAATCCGACTATTACAATTTCACCGCGCTGAACATTCCAGAGGAACATCCGGCGCGCCAGGAACATGATACCTTCTATCTGCCGCCGGATGCCGAGGCAAAGCGCAAGGTGCTGCGCACCCACACCTCGCCGGTACAGATCCGCACGATGGAGGCGGCCGAACCGCCGATCCGGATCATCGTGCCGGGCCGCACCTATCGCTCCGACCATGACGCCACGCATTCGCCGATGTTCCATCAATGCGAAGGGCTGGTGATCGGTGACGGAATCCACATGGGGCATCTCAAGGGCTGTCTGATTGATTTCTGCCGTGCCTTCTTTGGTGTCGATGATCTGCCGGTGCGTTTCCGGCCAAGCTATTTTCCCTTCACCGAGCCGTCGGCCGAGGTTGATATTGGCTGTACCCGCGACGGGGGCGGCCTGAAGATCGGCGCCGGTGACGACTGGCTGGAAATTCTCGGATCGGGAATGGTCAATCCGCGGGTGCTGGCGAATTGCGGCTATGACCCGGAAAAATATCAGGGTTTTGCCTTTGGCATGGGGATCGAGCGGATTGCGATGCTGAAATACGGCATTCCCGATCTGCGGACCTTTTATGACAGTGATCTGCGCTGGATGCGGCATTATGGATTCCTGCCGTTTGACGCGCCGTCGGTTCATGCCGGCCTTGCCGGGGGGAGCGTCTGATGAAATTCACCCGTGACTGGTTGTTTGACCATCTCGAGACCGACCGCTCGCTGGCCGAAATTCTCGATGCGCTGCCGATGCTTGGCCTTGAGGTGGAAAGCTTCGATGACCCGACCCGGCGTCTGGCCCCCTTTACCATTGCCGAGGTGATTTCGGCCGAACAGCACCCCGATGCCGACCGGCTGCGGGTCTGTATGGTCAATACCGGCAGTGGCGATCCGGTTCAGGTCGTCTGCGGCGCGCCGAATGCCCGCGCCGGCATGAAGGGCGTGTTCGCGCCGGTCGGGGCCTGGGTGCCGGGGATCGAACTGGAACTGAAGGCCGGCAGCATCCGGGGGCAGGACTCCAATGGCATGCTGTGTTCGGAACGCGAGATGATGATCTCGGACGAGCATGACGGCATCATCGAACTTGCCGCCGATGCGCCCCTTGGCGAAAGCTTTGCCGCCTTTGCCGGTCTTGACGATCCGGTGATCGAGATCGCGATCACGCCGAACCGCGCCGACTGTCTTGGCGTTCGCGGTGTGGCGCGCGATCTTGCGGCTGCCGGATATGGCACGCTGAAACCGCTCGATACCAGCCCGCATGAGGGCGGGTTCGACAGCCCGGTGACATGGCGGCTCGACCTTGAAGGGGCCGAACATCTGTGTCCGCTGATTACCGGCATTGCCTTCCGCGGTGTCAGCAACAGGCCAAGCCCGGACTGGATGGCGCGCCGCCTGACGGCGATTGGCCAGCGTCCAATCAGCGCCCTTGTCGATATCACAAACTATGTGATGTTCGACCTTGGTCGTCCGCTTCATGCCTATGATACGGCGAAGATCGAGGGTGGCGAGCTGATCGTGCGCCAGGCACAGGGCGGCGAGCCGTTCGCCGCGCTGAACGAGAAAACCTACGAGATGCAGCCCGGCATGATCACCATCGGTGATGCCGGCGGTGTGGATGATCTTGCCGGCGTGATGGGCGGTGAGCGCACCGGCGTCAGTGATACCACAACCGACATGTTCCTCGAAATCGCGATCTTTGACCCGATTTCGGTGGCGACGACAGGACGCAAGCTGAATTTGAATTCCGATGCCCGCTATCGCTTCGAACGCGGGCTGGATTCCGAAGGCCCGATCTGGGCCGCCGGTCATGTTGCCCGTATGGTCACCGAGATCTGTGGCGGCGAGGCATCGGTGCCGGTAACAGCCGGTGCCGGTGTTGCGTGGCAGCGCACCATCTTTCTAGCATCCGGCAAGGTCGAGGCGCTGTCAGGCATGGTTGTCGCGGCGGATGAGCAGCAGCGCATCCTCGAATCGCTCGGCTTTACGGTCAGCGCTGTTGAGGGCGGGTTCGATGTCGCCCCGCCGCCATGGCGCGGCGATATCGACGGCAGTGCCGATCTGGTCGAGGAAATCGCGCGTATCCGCGGGTTTGACCATCTGCCGATGGAACATCTGCCGCGTGACGAGGTGGTGGCCAAACCGTCGCTGAGTCCGGCGCAGGCACGCCTGTTCCGTCTGCGGCGCACGCTGGCCGGTCGCGGGCTGATGGAAGCTGTCACATTCTCGTTCCTGTCCGAGGCGGACGCCGTTCGTTTCGGGGGTGGCAGCGCGGCATTGACGCTGGTCAATCCGATCAGTGCCGATCTGTCGGTGATGCGGCCGTCAATCCTGCCAAACCTTCTGGCCGCCGCGGCGCGCAACCAGGACCGGGGTGAATCCGATGCCGCGATGTTCGAGGTCGGGCCGGTCTTTCTTGGCGATGCGCCCGGGGACCAGCGCACCGCCACCACCGGTCTTCGTCATGGCAGCACCGCGCCGCGTGAATGGCATGGTGCGATGCGCCAGGTGGATGTGTTCGATGCCCGCGCCGATGCCGAGGCGGCGCTGGCGGCCCTGGGCATCAAGCTTGCCGGGGTGCAGGTGCATGGCCCGAAACAGCTGGACGCCATCCCCGACTGGTATCATCCGGGCCGGGTTGGCAGGCTGGTTCAGGGCCACACCGTGCTGGCAAGTTTCGGTGAGATCCACCCGTCCGTGGCCGAGACCTATGGTCTTCGCGGCCGCGCGGTCGGGTTCGAGATCCATGTCGACGACGTGCCGATGCCAAAATCCAAGGGGCCGGCGCGCCAGCTTCTGTCGCTGTCGGTCTACCAGCCGGTGACCCGCGATTTTGCCTTCATCATCGATTCTGACGTTACCGCCGGTGATCTGATGAAGGCGGTGAAATCGGGGGCCGGTCCGTTATTGACCGACCTGCGGGTCTTCGACCTGTATGAGGGGGCGAATATCGGTGAGGGCAGAAAATCGATTGCCGTCACAATCACCCTGACGCCGACAAAAGCGACGCTGACTGAGGCCGAGATCGACGCCATTTCATCCGAGATCGTGAAGATTGTCGGCAAGAATTGCGGCGGCGAACTGCGGCGGTAGGCTGGCAAGAAATTTACCAGAATCTTAGTGTTCTTAACGATATGCTAACTACCACTCCTTAAGATTAGGCCTTAAGGAGGAGTGTTGGTGTGATATACGAACACGGTGTGATATACGAACACCGTGTCGTCGTCTTTCATTTGTTTTCGGGTATTGCTGGCTGTCAGGAACCAAACAGGTGAGCTGGAGCCGGGTTGTCTTGTCTTGCCGAGGCGATTGTCGAGGGGCTGACCGCCGCCGATACTTCGCGCCTCGCCACCAAGACCGACCTTGCAGAGGTGAGGACAGAGATCGCCGATCTCAGGTCCGAGCTGAAGCTGGAGATCGCCGGGGTCAGGTCCGACCTCCTCAAATACATGATCGGGTTGTTTCTGGCGCAGGCGGGGCTTCTTGTCGCCGTTCTGAGATTCTATCCTTTGTGACCACCACCTGACGGCACGCCCGGTCGCACGCCTATTCGGCGGTGACCCGCCACAGCCCGCCCTGCGCCTCATCGCTCAGCAGCATGATCCGGCCCGCATGCGGGCCCTGCGGCGCCACCGCCACATCGCGCACCCGGCCGATCTGCCCGTCGAGGATGACGCGCTCATCCGCCGGGCGGCCATCCGGCCCCAGCATGACGAGATAGAGCCGCCGGAATTTCAGCGATCCGACAAGAAGATGCCCCCTAAAATCGGGGAACATGCCGCCACCCCCGTCATTGCCCGGTGCATCGTCCGGATAAAACGCCATTCCCGACGGCGCGATGGACGGCACCCAGACCCAGACCGGGTCGATATAGCCCGGCAGGCTGTCATGGCGGCTGACCTTCATGCCGGTGGCGTATTCGCGGCCATGGCTGACGGCCGGCCAGCCGTAATTCGCCCCGGGATCTGAATCGGGACGAAGGATGTTGATCTCGTCACCGCCGCGCGGCCCATGCTCATGCGTCCAGATCTCGCCCGTTTCCGGGTGCATCGTCATTCCCTGCGGGTTGCGATGCCCGATGGAAAAGATTTCCGGCGCCCAGCCGTTCTTGGCGCTGTCGGTGAAATGCGGGTTGTCCGGATGCGGCGCGCCGTCCGGCGTCAGGCGGATGATGCTGGCGGCATGGGTCGCCGGGTTCTGGCCATTGTCGCGATCGCCGCGGTCGCCAAGGCTCGCCCACAATGCGGTGTCGGTAACGTGAAGCCGGCAGCCGAAATGATACCCGCTGCGGGTGGCCTCGTTGCCGGTAAAGATGGTGCGTCGCCGGACCAGCCTGTCACCCTCGATCTCCGCGCGGTCGATGGCGGTTGCCGACCCGTCGGCAAGCACGGCGCTGTAACACAGCCAGACATGGCCGCCCGCAACGGCGACATCCAGCAACCCGCCCTGGCGGCGGTCATAGACATCCGGCGTGCCGGTGATGGGCCGCGCCGCGCCGTCGGACAGGCCGATCTTCCACAACGCCCCCTCGCGGGTCGTCACCAGAACGGTGTCGGATGTCAGGAAATCCATGCCCCAGGGATGCGCCAGCGGCGGGCCGACACGTTCAACCGTCATCGTCTGCGCCGCTGCGGCGACCGGGGCAAGCACATGGACAGACAGGGCGAGGGTGAAGATGGCGGAGGCAAAAAGGGCCGCGGCGTGATGCGCGGCCCTGATGTTCGGTTTGCGTGGCATTGTCCTAGAGCTTGTTCAGTGCCGAGACGACGGCGCGGATCGGTGCCATTGTGATCGAGGTGTCGATCCCGACGCCATAGACCGATATGGCCTTTCCCTCAACATCCTTCACCAGCTCGACATAGGCGGCGGCCTCGGCCTTGGAGGTTGCCGAGCGCGTATTCTGGCCGAAATCGGCAAGCCGGAATTCCAGCCCGAAACGGCTACGCATCGCCTCGACAAAGGCCGAAATCGGGCCGTTGCCGGTGGCGCTCACATCCACCTCCTCACTGCCGTCCGGGCTCTTGTGCCGGACCCTGGCCACAACACGCTCGCTGCTGCCGTCGGCGGTGGCCTTGCTGACATCAAAGCTCAACAGCTCGAACCGGCCGGTCGGGTGGATGAAATGCGCCTCGGCCAGTTCCCAGATCCGCTTGCTGGTGATCTCCTTGCCGGTGCGGTCGGCCTCGTCCTGGACGATGCCGGAAAACTCGATCTCGGCGCCGCGCGGCAGGCGGACATGGTGGTCGGCTTCCAGAAGATAGGCCGACCCGGCCTTGCCGGACTGCGAATTGACACGGATGATCGCCTCGAAGGTACGGCCGATATCACCGGGGTCGATCGGAAGGTAGGGCACCTCCCAGACATCGGAATTGGCCGCCGCGATGGCGTCCATACCCTTGCGGATGGCATCCTGGTGGCTTCCCGAAAAGGCGGTATGCACCAGCTTGCCGGCATAGGGGTGACGTTCATGGACAGGCAGCTGGTTGCAATGCTCGGCCGTCTCGACAAGGTTGTTGATGTCCGAGAAGGTCAGTTTCGGATCGACGCCTTGCGTGAACATGTTCAGCCCCAGCGTGACGATATCGACATTGCCGGTGCGCTCACCATTGCCGAACAGCGTTCCCTCGACCCGGTCGGCACCGGCCATCAGCCCCAGTTCGGTGGCGGCAACGGCGCAGCCGCGGTCATTATGCGGATGAAGCGACAGGATCACCGCCTCGCGGTTGCTGAAATTGCGGTGCATCCATTCGATCTGGTCGGCATGGATATTCGGGGTCGACATCTCGACCGTCGCCGGCAGGTTGATGATGGTTGGGTTGGCGGCTGTCGGCTGCCAGACATCCATCACCGCCTCGCAGACCTCCAGCGCGTAATCAAGCTCGGTGCCGGTAAAGCTTTCCGGGCTGTATTGAAGGCGCAGATTGTCCGCGCCGCATTTCGAGATGCGGTCGGCCACCATTTTCGCGCCATCGACGGCAATCTGCTTTACCCCGTCACGGTTCGACTTGAAGACAACCCGGCGTTGCAGCGTGCTGGTCGAATTATACAGATGCAGAATGGCGTTCGGCGCGCCGTCCAGGCTTTCGATGGTGCGGTCGATCAGATGTTCGCGCGCCTGGGTCAGCACCTGAATGGTGACATCGTCCGGCACATGGCCGTCCTCGATCAGTTCGCGAAGGAAATTATAGTCGGTCTCGGATGCCGAGGGGAATCCGACCTCGATCTCCTTGAACCCCATCGCGACCAGAAGCTTGAACATGCGCATCTTGCGCGCGCCGTCCATCGGCTCGATTAGCGCCTGGTTACCGTCGCGTAGGTCAACAGAGCACCAGATGGGCGCTGTTTCGATACGGTTGCCGGGCCAGGTCCGATCGGGCAGATCGGGGCCGACAAAGGGACGGTATTTTTCATGCCCGCCAACACCGCTGGCGGCGGCTGTCGAGGTGGCATGATCCGGGCTTGTCATTGGTTTCGAGTCCTCTTCCTTGGTGATAGACGTCAGGGTCATTCTGTCTTGTTTCGTGTCACGCCGGATATGGCCGCTTCGGGCCTTTTCCGGGCGCGCCTGACTATACTGCAACAAACTGGCCGAAAACAGCATTATGTTGAATTCGTGTCGGGCTGGGGTGTGCGCCATGCGGAATGCGAAAAATCCTTGCCGCTGCGACAAAAGACCGGCAAAACACTGCATCAAGATGGCGGCGGGACAGCGCTATGGATCATGGCGCAACGCCACCCGCCTTTCAGCACTGTTCAGGACATGCGATGACCGCGCCAAGCCAGATTCGACCGAGCCATATCCGGAATTTCTCGATTATCGCGCATATCGATCACGGTAAGTCGACCATTGCCGACAGGCTGATCCAGGTCTGCGGGGGTCTCAGCGAACGCGAGATGACCGAACAGGTGCTGGATAACATGGATATCGAGCGGGAGCGGGGGATCACCATCAAGGCGCAGACGGTGCGGCTGAACTATATCGCGGCGGATGGCGAGACGTATGTGCTGAACCTGATGGACACGCCGGGTCATGTGGATTTCGGCTATGAGGTGTCACGCTCGCTGTCTGCCTGTGAAGGCTCGTTGCTTGTCGTTGATGCCAGCCAGGGGGTCGAGGCCCAGACATTGGCCAATGTATATCAGGCGGTCGAGGCAGATCATGAAATCGTACCGGTTCTGAACAAGATCGATCTTCCGGCCGCCGAGCCGGAGCGCGTTCAGGCGCAGATTGAAGAGGTGATCGGCCTTCCTGCCGATGATGCCATTCCGGCAAGCGCGAAGACCGGCGTCGGGATCAACGAGATCCTCGAGGCGGTGGTGACCCGCATTCCGGCCCCCGAAGGCGATGCCGAGGCACCGCTGACGGCGCTGCTGGTTGACAGCTGGTATGACGCCTATCTGGGTGTGATGACGCTGGTGCGGGTGCGCGACGGGCGGATCCGCAAAGGTATGAAAATCCGCATGATGGGCACCGGCGCGACGCATGTTGTTGAACGGGTCGGCGTGTTTTCGCCCAAGCCCACGCCGGTGGACGAGCTTGGCCCCGGTGAAATCGGCTTTATCAATGCCGGGGTGAAGACAGTGTCGGACGCGCGTGTTGGCGACACCATCACCGAGGAACGCCGCCCCTGCGCCGAGCCGCTGCCTGGCTTCAAGCCGTCGGTGCCGGTGGTGTTCTGCGGGTTGTTTCCGGTTGATACGAATGATTTTTCCGGCCTTCGCGATGCGCTTGAGAAACTGTCATTGAATGATGCGTCATTTTCCTTCGAGGCGGAAACCTCGGCGGCGCTTGGCTTCGGGTTCCGGTGCGGGTTTCTCGGCCTTCTGCATATGGAGGTGATCCGCGACAGGCTGGAGCGCGAGTTCAATCTGGACCTGATCTCGACCGCGCCGTCGGTTGTCTATCAGATGACGATGACGGATGGCACCCGGATCGATCTCCACAATCCGGCCGATATGCCGGAAGTGACCAAGATCGCAACCATCGAGGAACCCTGGATCAAGGCCACCATCATGACGCCGGATGAATATCTGGGATCGGTTCTGACGCTGTGTACCGAGCGCCGGGGCGAACAGCTTGATCTGACCTATGCCGGCAACCGGGCGATGGCTGTCTACAGGCTGCCCTTGAACGAGGTTGTGTTCGATTTCTATGACCGCCTGAAATCGGTGACGCGCGGCTATGCCAGTTTCGACTATGCCATTGATGAATACCGCGCCGGCGATCTGGTGAAGGTGTCGATCATGGTGAATGGCGACCCGGTTGACGCGCTGTCGATGATCGTGCATCGCGAACAGGCCGAAACGCGCGGGCGCGCCATCTGTGTCAGGTTAAAGGATCTGGTGCCGCGGCAGATGTTCAAGGTGGCATTGCAGGCGGCGATCGGCGGCAAGGTGATTGCGCGCGAAACCATTTCGGCGCTGCGCAAGGATGTGACCGCGAAATGCTATGGCGGCGACATCACGCGCAAGAAGAAGCTTCTGGAAAAGCAGAAGGAAGGCAAGAAGAAGATGCGGCAGTTCGGCAAGGTCGACATTCCGCAGAACGCCTTTTTCGAAGCCCTGAAGATGGGCGACAGCTAGGCCGTCACTTCTCGCCGCGGCGTTTCAGGTCGCGGCCACGGATCCTGCGTTCGGCGCTGCCACGTATCAGCCGTGCGATGCCGGTAAAGACTATCATCAGAATCAGCATGACCAGCGCCGCTGGCCAGCCGAGAATGGTCGCAATGATCGGGTGCCACAGGAACGGCGCGCAGCCAAGCGCGACGATCAGACCGCAGGGGTCGATATAGCGGCTGACCACCGTTTCACCTATCAGCAGTGATGACAGGTGCCGGTCCGACCAGAACTGGCCAAGAACGATGCTTGGCGTGCCGGATGACGACAGGTCGAGCCATATCGCGTAAAGCGCGACAAGGCCGAAGCCATAACCGATGATGCGAACCGCTGTGCTGATCATGCTGCAAGTGTGACTGTCGGGCACCCCGGCTTCAAGCATAAAAATGCGTCTGCCGTCATGATGTCCCGGTCAGTAATCCGCTTCCTTGGGAATGCGCCCGTAATTGTAGCCGGGGCACACCTGCCGCGAATAGGTGGGGTCGATCATCAGATCGCCATTGGGAAATCTGGCACGTCTGCCGTTCGGCAGCCTGACATAGCGATGCTCTACGGTGCCGATGAATTTTTCGACCTGCCCGAGATGGACCCAGCCCGACTCTTCGGCACCACCGCAATCCGCATTGGGATACGCGCAATGTGGCGCGCCGCAATGGCCGCCGCAGGGAATTCTGAAATAGGTCATCCTGATTCCAGCCCGATCCAGTTGGCAGCTTCCACCATTGTCGACATCGCCGCCATGAAACCGGTAGCAGGAGATCCTGAGCTTGCCCTGTTCCTGTTCAAAGGAATAGCCGGACCAGAATGTGACAGCCGGGGTCCCGTCAAACGGGTTCCTGTAATGGTCAAGCCGGGGCCTCATGGCGTCCAGAAATTCGCGGCATGTTGACCCGGTGGTGATGGGTTCATTTGTGCCCGGCTTGCGCAGGCCGCTGTCGGCGCCGTTGAGAACGAGGTTGAAATCACGCTCGACAAGGTCCTCGATTGTCAGCTTCTGGACTGCTCCAAGCTTGGTATTGACGCTCTGCACATAGCCTTGATAGGCGACAATGGCGATTGCCCCGAGGCTGAGGACAATGATGATGACAATCAGCAATTCCAATACCGACACACCCGTCAGCACCTGCCGTGTATGCGGCCGGTCCGCCGGTTGCGGGTCTGTGAATACCTGCTTTTGAATCACGATTACACACCAACGCAAGGATCAACCGGCACCCTAGCATCGGGTAAGGTTGCTTCTCAACCGGTGACGCATCTGCCGCCCCGACCCAAGGCGGGTGGCGTCGGGCTTTGGCGCAGGGGACTGCAGACATAACCTCCGGAGGTGCCCCGACAGGTGACCAGTGGCAGGTGACCAGTGGCAGGTGATCAATGGCAGTTGATCAATAACAGGTCACCTGCTAGGTTCCGCTCCATTGTTCGCGCGGCGGCCATCATGGATGCCGCCGCCGCGGGGAGGGGTGGCCGAGCGGTTTAAGGCGCACGCCTGGAAAGCGTGTTGGGGTGAAAGCCCCTCCGGGGTTCGAATCCCCGTCCCTCCGCCATGTCTGATCTCAGCCATAGTCACCATTCAGGCGGGGCCGGGAGCCTGCCCGCCCCCTGAATCATGTCGACATGGCCCGGTGCAGGATGTCCAGATAGTCCTGTTCGGTGGCCCGGCGTGGATTTGTGGCCGACAGGTGATCGGTGGCGGCCTTTGCCGCGATGCCCGGCAGCTGATCGGCGCGCACACCAAGTTCGGCAAGGCCGGTCGGCAGCCCGATACCGGACACGAAACCGGTCATCCAGCTGTGCAGGTCGGTCGCCGGCGGCACCTTCATGGCATCGCGCAGATCGCCATAGGCATCATCGGCATATCCGTCATTGAAGCGCAGGATATGTGGCAGCAGCACGCCAATCAACGTGCCGTGGTGAAGGTGAAGCTCGCCAAGCGGGGTGGCCAGCGCGTGCGCGCCGCCAAGCGCCTTTTGAAGGCACATGCCGCCCATCAGCGAGGCCATCATCATGTGCCATCGTGCCTCGCGGTTCTGTCCCTCCTCGACCGCTACGGGAAGCCAGGCGGCGGCGCGGCGCACCGCATCTATGGCGATCGCCGCCGCGGGGGGATTGTCCCAGGGGCTGCAATAGGTTTCCACACCGTGGCTGAGGGCATCAATGCCGGTGGCCGCGGTCAGGTGCGCGGGAAGCGAAACTGTCAGTTCAGGGTCGCAGATCACCAGATCGGCAACCATGTTCAGATTCACCGCCACCATTTTGGTGCCGTCGAGAAGGCTCATCACACAGGCGCGTCCGACCTCGGCACCGGTGCCGGCGGCCGTCGGGATGGCGATCTGTGGCGACACCTTGCCAATACCAGCAGATCCCCCCGTCTTGACATTATAGTCTGCCAGCGACCCGCCATGGCTGGTCAGAAGCGCCACCGCCTTGGCAAGATCGATCGGCGATCCCCCGCCAAGCGCGATGACACCGTCACATCCCTTGTCCCGCCATATTTCAAGACAATCCAGCAGGGACTGCTCGGTCGGGTTTTCGGTTGTGCGATCATAGATCACCGGCTGGTGCGGTGCGGCGGCGTCAAGCGCGCGTTGCAGAATGCCCGCCCCGGCAATGCCGGCATCGGTAACAAGCAAGGGACGTTTCAGGCCAAGCCGGCTGATGGCATCCCCAAGCCCGGCAATGGCGCCAAAATCGAATTCAATCTGTGTCAGATAGTTGATCTGCGGCATCAGTCATCCGATTCCATGTAGATATGCTTGGTTTCAAGGAAGTCATTCATGGCTTCGATGCCGTGCAACCTGCCGATGCCACTTTCACGATAGCCGCCCGTTTCAACCTCGGCCAGAAGCCGGTTGTGACAGTTCATCCACACGGTTCCGAATTTCAGCTTGCGCCCCATGCGCATCGACAGGGCAAGGTCGTTGGTATAGACCGACGCGGCAAGTCCGTATCGGGTGGCGTTGGTGCGGGCCAGCGCGTCCTGTTCGTCGCTGAAGCGTTCAAGCGAGACGATGGGGCCGAACAATTCGTCCTGCACCAGATCATGATGCACATCCTCGATTTCGAACATCGTCGGGCTGATGAAATAGCCTGATGCCAGATCCCCGTCGCCAGCCTTGCCATGAACCACCATGTCGGCCTCGGCGGCGGCCCGGTCAATGATGCCGAGAAGCCGGCTGTGGTTTGCCCTGTCGATGATGGGGCCAAGCTGCGTGTCGCCGGCACAGGCGTCACCAAGCCTGACAGACAGAAAGGCATCGGCTAGACGCTGCTTCATGGCGTCATAAATCCTGTCCTGGACCAGTATGCGGCTGATGCAGGTACACATCTGCCCATTCAGCGCCAGCACCCCGCGTGTTATCTCGGCGGTGGCTCTGTCCAGGTCGGCATCGCCGAACACCAGCGCCGGTGCCTTGCCGCCAAGTTCCAGTGACACATGTTTGATCGTGCCGGCGGCGTTGGCCATGATGATCTTGCCGGTGCGTGAAGACCCGGTGAAGGAGATGACGTCGATCTCGGGGTGCGATGACAGCACGGCACCAACCTCGGTGCCATATTCATTGACCGAATTGACCACCCCTTTGGGAAGGGAAGACACCGCATCGAAACAGTCGATGACGGCGGCATTGGTCAAGGGGGTCTGCGGGGCCGGTTTGATCACCACCGTGCATCCCGCCGCCAGCGCCGGCGCAACCGACCTGACAAGAAGCGTCACCGGCGCATTCCACGGAACGATAACCGATACGACGCCGGACGGCTCGCGTGTCATCAGGCTCAATTTGCCGGCACCGCTCTCGAATGTGCGACCGAATACATTGCGCGCAACACCGGCATAATATCGTGCCTCGCCATAGCCGGCAGCGACTTCATGGCGGGCCTGCGAGAGAACCTTGCCGTTCTCGCGCGCCATCAGGGTGGCGATCTCGTCAGCGCGGCTTTCCAGAATATCGGCAAATTCCAGAAGCGCCGCAGCACGCAGGCGCGGCTCGCTGCCCCAGCTGGTGGTCTCGAACGCATCACGTGCCGCCATCACCGCCGCGGCGGCAAGATCGCTTGATCCATGCGGCGCGGTGCCGATGATCGAGCCGTCCGATGGATTCTCGACATTCGCCACGCCGTTTGGCGCATCGGCAAGCCACGCGCCGGCAATATAGTGATGTCCCAGTTTGGCTGTCATTGACTGTCTCCTGAATGTCCTGTGGCCCGGTCGAGAATGGCCTGTGCCCCGTGCCCGTCATCATGACCGGCCCAGGCAATGAAATTGTCCGGGCGGACAAGAATGGCCTGCGCCCCATAGGTCTTGGCAAGCGCGGCATCGGGATGGGTCAGAATGGTCAGCGGAATGCCGCGTGATGTTGCGGCATCCGCAAAACCGCGACACATGCCGGCCGCGCCTTCGAGATCTATCAGCGTAAAGCCGGTGCCAAGCAGATCCCACATATCCTGCCCATCGGCAAGGGGCCGCGGTGCCAGATGATGCCCGGCCCGTGCCGTGAAACCGTGCTGCCCCTTCGCACCGGAAGTGGCCCCCGGCGCACCGCAGACAATCGGCGAGCCGACATAATGCGGCAGATATTGCGTAACCAGGCTGTCGTCACCGGAGGCGCGCCGGGCCCAGGCGTCCTCGAACGCCTCGCGGTCCCGGTCGGGGTGATAGCGGTTGACGAAGGCACGATCCTCGAGGATGGATTTGACGATAAAATCATCGCGGGTCGAGGCGAATACCGGATGCCGTTCCGCGGTGTAGCTGTCAAGCAGCCGGTCGCCACCCCAACCGGCAAGGCGGGCGGCCAGTTTCCATGACAGATTGCGGGCATCCTCAAAGCCGGTATTGATTCCATATCCGCCATAGGGCGGGTGCGAATGGGCCGCATCGCCGGCAATGAACACCCGGCCCTGCTGATAGCTGTCGGCAAGGCTGAGCCGCAGGTCCCAAAAGCCGATATAGGAGACATCGACATCGACCCTGGTGCCGATGGCGGTGGCCAGAAGGGTCTGGAAGTCGAGATTTTCCCGTGTTGTTCCCGCCGGGACAGGGGCATGGAAAAACCAGTTGCCCTGCAGATCGACCCGCCCCAGGAATTGCCAGTAGCCGTCCATCTCGGGGCTGATGGCATTGTAGATGGTCTTGTCGCCATAGATGGAAAGTCTTTCATCCAGCTCGCGGGACTGAAAGACAAGCAACGCCATCAACCGGTCATGCGGATCTGTTGTCTGGGTTATGGCTGCCGCTTCGCGCACCGGTGAACGCGCCCCGTCACATCCGACAAGGAAGGGCGCGGTCACTGTTCTGGTTTGCGTGCCGTCCGTTTCGGCAATGGTTACCGTCACGCCGGATTGATCCTGGGTGAGTGAGGTGAAGCTCCATCCCGTCAGCATGGTGATGCTGTCGAATTCGGCGGCCCGGCCGCGAAGCACGGCCTCGGTTTCATATTGTGGCAGCCGTTCGTTGGTGGCCGCGTAGTAATCGACAATCCGGGCGCGGTTGAACCATTCATAATGATAGTCCGACAGATAGCTGCCGAAACAGGCCATGCCGCCGCCGCCCTTGCCGGGGGGGATTGGCGATGCGGCCCGGATGGCGTCGGTGACACCCCAGCGGCGAAAATGCTCGCCCGTGCGGGGGGTCAGATTCTGGCCCTTTGGAACCGGCTGGATGCGGTGATGTCTTTCGACAACAATCGACCGAAGCCCCTGCAGGGCCAGATCGATGGCAAGCCCGACACCAACAGGCCCGCCGCCAATAATAATCACGTCATACGTCATCTGTCGTCCCGCGTAAAAAACCGCTTCGTCAGCCTAGCCCCTCAGGTCAGTCGCCAGCCAGTAAAACCGACCAGTAAAACCGACAGTATTTCCGCTGTTTGTCAAACACCATGAACGGCGCGGCTGTACCGGCGGTGCCTCAGAACAATTCATGATATTCGGCCGGCGTACTGGAATGTTCGCGCATCATGTTGAAGGCGCGCGCGCCGTCGCCTGTCTCGATGGCTGTCTTGATGATCAGATGCTGGCTGTGGCTGACGATGATCTGGTTCAGCGACCAGGTTACACGGTCCGCGCCCAGCACCTCGCCGATGCCGCCCTCGGGAATGATTTTCAGGCGACGAAGACAATCTTCAATGAAGGGGTTGTCACTGCCCCGCATGATGGTCCGGTGAAAGATCAGGTTGGCGACCGAAAAGGCCTCAATCGCTTCATTGTCGACAATGCCCCTATTGATGATCGAGGCCGTCGCCTCGATTGATTTGTCCAGACGCTCGCGGTTCAGTCTGGACAGGCCGGCCTGGGCCAGACGCTGGGCGGCAAGCCCCTCAAGCACGCCGCGCGCCTCGGTGGCCTGATGCAGGGCATCTGTGCTGAATTGCCTGGCGCGATACCCGCGACCATCCAGCTTGATCAACAGCCCCTCGGCATGAAGAAGCTTCAGCGCCATGCGAACAGGGGTGCGTGACACGCCGAGCTGGCGGCTCAGATCACTCTCGGTAATCCGCGTCTCTTCATCAAATCGCTGTCCGGCAATCATGTCGCGGATGGTGTTGGCGACAGCTTCGTCACTATGATCCTGACGGGTGGTGTGGCGGATGGTCTGCCGTGTGGTCTGCCGTGTGGTCTGATGGGTGGGCATGCCGGGTTCCATAAGCCACCTCCTGTGTGCTGCGATTCGGCGTCGGACGCACAGTTTCAAATTCTATAAGGAATATTATGAATTCAAAAAATAGATAATCAAGTTCAATATGTCATTTAATCAAATAAATGAATTCAAATTTTGATATAATGAATTCATTAACTGGGTTCTGAGCAATTTGCTTTGCTGACCTGCAATAGTTTCCTAAGGTTTCTGCCACAAAAATATCCGCTATGGCCTGGCCTGGCGGTTGCCGATTCAGTTTTTGGAGGAAACCCATGTTGAAGATTGTCTTGAAGGGCGCGGCGCTTGCCATTTCGGCTTCGCTTCTGGCCTTTTCCGCACAGGCGGCGGATGTGATCAAGCTCGGTGCCGTGGCACCGAAATCCGGACCACTTGCCGGTGGTGCGACTGTAACCCAATGGCCGAATGTCGAGCTGTGGTCAAAGCAGGTCAATGCCCGTGGTGGCCTTGATGTCGGCGGCAAGAAGATGATGATCGAAGTCATCGAATATGACGACAAGACCAACCCCGGCGAACATATCAAGGCCGCCCAGCGTCTTGCCGAAGTTGACAAGGTCGATTTCATCGTCGCGCCCTATGGCACAGGTTTCAACCTTGCCGCGGCACCGATCTATGCAAAATATGACTACCCGCACATTGCGGTGTCGGCGATCTCGGACAAGATGCCCGAACTGACAGACCGCTATGACAATATGTTTTTCACGCTTGGCAATACGACATCCTTTACCGAATCGGTGATCGACATTCTGGATGACATGCGCGCCGCCGGCACGATCGGCAACAAGGTCGCGATGGTGAATGTTGCCGACGCCTTCGGTATCGAGCTTGCCGAGGCCGCGCGTCCCCGTCTGAAGGAAGCCGGGTACGACATCGTCTATGACAAGTCCTATCCGCTTGGCACACCCGATCTGTCGCCGATCATCAAGGGTGCCAAGGACAGCAACCCCGATGCCTTCATTGCCTGGTCCTATCCGCCGGACACCTTTGGTCTGACCGAACAGGCGATCATTCAGGATCTGGACGTGAAAATGTACTACACCGCCGTGGCGACCTGTTTCCCCGCCTTCGGGGGCAAGTTCGGGTCCAAGATCGAGGGTGTGTTCGGGGCCGGTGGCGTGAACCAGGATTCGCCGAAGATCCAGGAATATTTCAAGGCGCATCAGGAAATCACCGGCAAGGTCGCCGATGGGTGGGCATCCGCCAACACCTATGTGTCGCTGGAAATTCTTGGCCAGGCGATCGAGGGTGCCGGCACGCTCGACCGCAAGACGGTGACCGAATACATCAAGAACAACAGCTTTGACACGATCATGGGTCCAATCAGCTTCGAAAACCAGATTTCGAACAAGTTCTGGACTGTCGGTCAGTGGCAGGGTGGCAAGTTCCGCGGTGTGAAGTCGTCGCAGATGGACGGCGCTGCGCCAATCATTGCCAAGGATGGCTGGAACTAGTCACAACAAGTCTTGAAGCCGGCCACCGCTGCTGCTGTGGCCGGCTTCCCTCTCGTTTGATCTGTTGTCCCGTGAATCTGGTGTCGCCACGTCCCGGTAACTGGCGGCGCTGAGCGGAGTTTGCACCCTGGGGTGGGCTGGATGGATATCATCATCACAGGTTTGTTGCTTGGCGGCACCTATGCGCTGATCGCGTTCGGGCTGAACCTGCAATATGGTGTTGCCAGGATCATGAACCTTGCAAATGGCGAGTTTCTGGTGCTTGGCGCGCTGGCGGCTTTCTGGATTTTCGTTGCCGACGCCATCAGCCCGATCCTGACCATGCTTGTCGTGGCCCCGCTGGCCTTCTTCGGCAACTGGGTGATCTACACGGTTCTGCTGCGCCCGCTGGTCAGGCGCGCCAAGACGCAAGGTCATCTCGAGGTTGATTCGATCCTCGCCACATTCGGCATGAGCTTTGCGCTGGTTGGTATCATGGTGTCGATCCATGGCGAGTATTTCACCTATTCCTATCTTGCCGAGCCATTCGAAATCATGGGCGAGACATTTGCCCTGAACCGGATCATAGCTTTCTGTTTCGCCCTGCTGATCGGCGGTCTTCTCTGGCTCTGGCTGTATTTCACACGCCCCGGCATGGCGATGCGCGCGGTGTCAGTCAGCACCGAGGCCAGCGGGCTTGTCGGGATCAATGTTCCGAAAATGTCGGCGCTTGCCTTTGCGCTTGGCGGTGCGGTGACAACAATGGGCGGCACATTGATTTCAACCTTCATCACGCTTGACGCCTCGGTCGGGGTGATCTTCACGATGAAGGCGCTGATCATCATCATCATGGGCGGTGTCGGCGACATCCGGGGGGCTATCGTCGCGGCGTTGATCCTCGGGCTGGTTGAAACGATGGTGGCACGCCTCATCGATCCGGGGCTGACGCTGGCCGCGGCCTACGCCATTTTCGTTCTGATCCTGCTGTTCAGGCCCCAGGGATTGTTCGGAAGGAGGCCGTCATGAGCCGCGATTCCAGCATCTCGTCGCTTGTCTGGGCCGGTGTGCTGCTGCTGCTGGCGGCCTGTGTGCCGCTGGTGGCGAACGGCTACTGGATGTCGATCGCGCTGACCATCGCGATGTTCACGGTGCTGACCACAAGCTGGGCACTGTTTTCGGGGCCAACCCACTATATTTCGCTGGCGACGGCGGCCTTTTTCGGGGTGGGCGGCTATCTGGTCGGGACCGGCATGTCGGATTTCGGCATGGGGTTCTGGCCGATGGTGGCCATCGCCCCGCTTGTCGGCGCGGTGCTGGCCTTTCTCATCGGTATCGCGACACTGCGCCTGTCGGGCGTGTATTTTGTGATCTTCACGCTTGGCCTTGCCGAGATGATCCGCACCCTCGTGTCCTGGATCCAGAACAATTTCACCGGCTCGCGTGGCCTGTATGTGCTGACCGATCTGTCCGAGGCCGATATCTACATCTATCTGGTCATTCTGGCCGCGGCGGTCTATTTCGTCGGCTGGTGGGTCAACCGCTCGCGGCTCGGCTTTGCGCTGCGGATCATCGGCAATGATGAAACAGTGGCGCGCCATGTCGGCATCAACACGGCGATGTCCAAGGTCATTCTGTTTACCTTTTCCGGCTTTGTCGCGGCTCTTGTCGGGGCGCTGATCGCGCCGCGCTACACCTATATCGAGCCGAATGGCGTCTTTTCGCCGGAACTGTCTTTCATCGTCGTGATCATGGCGCTTCTTGGGGGAACCGGGCGGTTGTGGGGACCGATCGTCGGGGTGATCCCGTTTGCGCTGCTTCAGGAATATATCAACGCCAACTATTCGAACTATTCGACGCTGGTTCTGGGCATCGCCTTTCTGGTGATTGTCTATTTCCTGCCAAGCGGTGTCGTCGGGCGGATTGAACAGGCCCTTGCCAGGAAAGGGCGGTCCACATGGTAGCGACGGTTCTCAGCGTGGCGAATGCCACGAAACGCTTTGGCGGGCTTGTTGCTGTCAACAATCTGTCATTCGACGTCAATCGTGACGAGGTGATGGGGATTATCGGTCCGAACGGGTCCGGCAAGACCACGATGATGAACCTCATTTCCGGCGCGCTGCGGTTGAGTGAGGGGACGATCAGCCTTGACGGCCGGTTCATCAGCACATTGAAGGCCGATCAGATCAACCAGCGCGGCATTTCACGGACCTTTCAGCTGGTCAGGGTGCTGCCGGGGCTGAGCGTTGCGGAAAACTGCATGGCGGGAATGGTGTTTGGCCATCGACGCCTGTGGGGCGATCAGGCGCGCTATGAAGCCGGCAAGCTGCTGGATCGTGTCGGGCTGTCCGGCCAGGAATCCCAGCCCGTCGGATCGCTGACCTATATCGACCAGAAGCGTCTTGAACTGGCGCGGGCACTGGCCTCGAATCCAAAGCTTCTGCTGCTTGATGAATGGCTTGCCGGCTTGAACCCGACCGAACTGCAACAGGGGATCGAACTGATCCGCTCGCTGCGCGAGGAAGGCATCACGATCATTCTTGTCGAACATGTGATGGATGCCATTCGATCGCTCTGTGACCGGTGTATCGTGATGGCGGCGGGAAGCAAGATTGCCGAAGGGTCGCCGGATGACGTGCTGGCCGATCCCGAGGTTATTAAGGTCTATATTGGAGAGGATGTGTGATGCTGGAGGTCAGGAATCTATCAGTCGCCTATGGCCAGCACCGCGCGCTTGAAGATGTTTCGGTCCAGATCGCCAAGGGCGAGGTGGTTGTCATCCTTGGCGCGAATGGTGCCGGCAAATCATCCTTGCTGCGGGCCATTTCCGGGCTGTCCGAAGGGCATTGCGAAGGTGACATAAATTTCGACGGGGCACCGCTGCTTGGTGCCACGCCGGATGATATCGTTGCCGGCGGCATTGCGCTGGTACCCGAAGGCCGTGCCATTTTCGGCGATCTGAATGTCGAGGAAAACCTGCGGCTTGGTGCCTATAACGACCGCGCGCGCGCGAACGAGGCCGCCAATCTGGATCGCGTGCTGACGCTGTTTCCCAAGCTGCGCGAGCGGCGCAAGCAGATCACCCGCACCATGTCGGGCGGCGAGCAGCAGATGGTGGCCATCGGTCGGGCGCTGATGTCGGATCCGTCGATCCTGATGCTGGACGAACCCTCGCTTGGTCTGTCGCCGCTGCTGAGCAAGGAGCTTTTCCAGGCTCTCGGCCAGATCCGGGAGACCGGTCCGGGCGTGCTTGTGGTCGAGCAGAATGCGAAATTGTCGCTTGCCATAGCGGACCGGGGATATCTGATCGAGAACGGACATATTGTCGGTGCGAGTGACGCCGCCACCCTGTCTGCCGACCCGGCTGTGCAGGCGGCCTATCTTGGTGGCGGTGGCAAGGCCGCGCCGCGCCCTCGCGCCCTATCCACGCCGCCGGCCATGCCGCCCGGCACAGGATCGGACCTGACCTATGTCAAGCCGGCCGGGCTGGCGGCATCATCGGCCACGACGTCATCGCTCATCGGTGAAAATCTTGACGGGCTTCTTGGCCGGGCTTCACAGGCCGCCCAGCAGCGCGCCGACACAAAAGTGGCCGTGCCGAAACCGGCAACCGGCACCGCCCCGGCGGGATCCTCGCCGGTGCCGCGGGTGATCGAGATAACAGCGGACCCGTCTCCGGCGGCAGTGCCGCCACAGACAGGCGCATCGTCAGCCGGTGCCGGAGATGACCGGATTGCCAGCATGCTGGCCGAATTCGAGGCGGCGGCGGCGCGGGCGCGGCAACCGCGCGGTCACGGCCATCAGCAATCGCCGGACACGACACCACAGCCATCATCCGACCGGGGCGCGGATCTTCCCGATATCCCGGTATTTCGAAAATCACGGGTTGAAGTCTTCAAGCGCGACAAGGGTGGCGCGCTGGTGAAATCTAGGGAGGTCTGAATGGCCAGATCATTGGACAATCTGTTTATAGGCGGGTCCTGGGTGCCGGCAGCCGGTTCCTTTGACGACATCAATCCGGCGGACGGGTCGGTGTGGGCGCGGGTCGCCGACGGTGACAGCGCGATGGCTGTCCGGGCCATTGAATCCGCGCAGGCGGCCTTTGCCCACTGGTCGTCCCTGACCCACGCCCAGCGGGCGCATCACATGCTGAAGGTGGCTGACGAATTCGAGCGCCGCCGGGATGATCTTGTCGCGGCGCTGCAGGGCGAGGGCGGCGGCTGGTTCGGCAAGGGGATGTTCGAGTCCGGCTATGTCCCGGAGGTGTTCCGCGCCGCCGCGGCGATGAACTACAACCCGATTGGCGAAATCATGCCGTCGGATCATGGCAAGGTGTCGATGGCGATGCGCCGCCCGATGGGTGTGGTTACGGTCATCTCGCCCTGGAATTTCCCGACCCTGCTGACGGCGCGTGGCCTGGCATTCCCGATTGCCGCCGGTAACTGCGTTGTCCTCAAGCCTTCCGAGGAAACGCCCTTTACAGGCGGCATGATCTTTGCCGAGATCTTCGAGGCGGCCGGCGTGCCGGCAGGGGTGTTGAATGTGGTGACCTGCTCGCGCGAGAATGTGCCGACGGTCGGCGATGTGATCGTCGAACATCCGCTGGTCAAGGGCATCAGCTTTACCGGGTCGACCCCTGTTGGCCGGGTGATCGCCGCCAAGGCCGGCGCGCATCTCAAGAAATGCTGTGTCGAGCTTGGTGGCAAGGATGCGCTGATTGTCTGTGAGGATGCCGACCTTGAGCGGGCCACGGCAGCGGCCAATTTCGGAAGCTTCATGCATCAGGGGCAGATCTGTATGTCTGTCGAGAAAATCCTGGTTCAGGAATCGGTGTTTGACGCCTTCCTGACGCGGTTTGTCGAACGGGCGGCAAAGCTGAAGGTCGGTGATCCAACCGCCGACAAGGGCCATGTGATCGGTCCCCTGATCAATGACAAGCAGGCCGGCAAGGTCAGGGAACAGATCGAGGACGCGGTGGCCAAGGGCGCGCATGTGGCACTTGGCGGCGGCGTCAATGGCAGGTTTGTCGAACCGACCATCCTGACCGGTGTGACGCCTGATATGCTGGTCTATGCCGAGGAAACATTCGGCCCCGTGGTGCCGGTGATCCCCTTCCGAACGGATGAAGAGGCCATCGCGATTGCCAATGACAGTGAATATGGCCTGTCGTCCGGGGTCATCACCAGGGATGAATCACGCGGTCTGGCGATTGCGGCGGCGCTGGAAACAGGCATGTGTCACATCAATTGCAGTTCGGTAAATGACGAGCCGCATGTGCCCTTTGGCGGGTCGAAATCATCCGGTGTCGGTCGGCATGGGGGCCGCTGGTCCACCGAAACATTCACCGAGACGCGTTGGCTGACGCTGGAACGTGGCGGGCGTGGTTTCCCGCCGGTCTTCTAGGGCGCGGGGAGGAGGGATCATGCAGGATACTGACTGGGCGTCAAAGGACTGGACCTATGGCAAGTTGCTGCGCGACAAGGTCATTGTCGTCACCGGCTGTTCGTCCGGGATCGGCCGTGACACGGCAAAGCTGATCAAACAGCTTGGCGGGGATGTCATCGGCGTCGACCGCAACAAGACCGAGGATTATGTCGATGAGCTGTATCTGGCCGACATGTCGGACCGGCGCACCATCAAGGCGCTTGTCAACGCGCTGCCGGGACGGATTGACGGCATCGCCAACAGCGCCGGTGTGCCACCGACACAGCCGGCGGATATCGTGCTGAAGGTAAATCTTGTCGGGCTGAAATATTTCACCGAGCTGATGATCCCGAAGCTGAACGACAATGCCTCGATCGTGAACCTTGCGTCACTGGCCGGGTTTGGATGGCCGGAATCGATAGAGGCCATCAAGGCGTCCGAACATCTGGCGTTCGAGGATGTCGAGCGGTTCATTCATGACTACAACATCACCAATGAGGGCGGGCGCAGCTATTTCTTCAGCAAGGAGGCGCTTGTCGTCTGGACAATGAAGAATCGCTGGACCTGGCGTGATCGCGGCATTCGCATGAATGCTGTCAGCCCGGGACCGGTTGACACGCCCATCATGCCCGATTTCAAGAAGACGCTCGGCAAACGCGCCGAGGAAGATCTTTCGGTCAATGACCGCCCCGGCAGGCCCGAGGATATCGCGCCTGTGGTGTGTTTCATGTTGTCCGATATGACCCATTGGTTCCGCGGAGCCAACCTGATGCTTGATGGTGGAATGTCGTCGTACATCTACCAGAACATGCATCAATTCTAACCCGAGAAGGAGAGAATGTGATGTCCGCTACATCGATTATTCTTCTGGTCATTGTCATCGTCGCCATCCTGGTGGTTGTCGCGGCGTGGCTGTATGAACGCGCATCGCGTGAGACCTCATTGGTACGGACCGGCCTGGGAGGACGGAAAGTCGTCCTTGATGGCGGCGTGATCGTGCTTCCCTATTTCCACAAGGTCAGCAGGGTGAACATGCAGACGGTGCGTCTGGTGGTGCATCGGCATGGCGAACAGGCGCTGATTACCAAGGACCGTCTTCGTGTCGATGTCGGGGCCGAATTCTATATGTCGGTCGAGCCGACAGAGGAATCGATCGCGCGCGCCTCGCAGACACTTGGCAGACGCACATTCGATCCTGACAAGCTTCGCGAGCTGATCGAAGGCAAGCTTGTCGACACGTTGCGATCGGTGGCGGCGCAGCAGACCATGGATGAACTTCATGAAGGCCGCGGTGCCTTCGTCAAGGCCGTCAAGTCAGCCCTGTCCGAGGAGATCAGGCGCAATGGTCTGGAGCTGGAATCGGTGTCGCTGACGGCGCTTGACCAGACACCCTTCAGCGCGCTGGACGAGAACAACGCCTTCAACGCGGTTGGTATGCGCAAGCTTGCCGAAGTGATTGCGAATTCGAAAAAGGAGCGGGCCACGATCGATGCCGATGCCGAGGTTTCGGTGCGGCGTTCGGCGATGGAAGCAGCGAAGCGGACCTTGCAGATCGACCTTGAAGAGCAGGAGGCGCAGATCCAGCAGGTAAAGACGCTGGAATCACTCCGCGCGGCGCAATTGGCCGAAATCGCGGCCAGCAAGGCGGAATCCGAGATTGCCGCCAGCGCGGCAAAGATCGAGATGGAAAAGTCCATCCGTGCCAATGACATCCGGCGGGAAGAGGAAATCAGCAAGGCCGAGATAGCGCAGAAACTTGCTGTCCAGACAGCCGAACAGCAGCGCAACATCACCCTTCGCAAACAGAGCATGGATGAAGCCAGGGCCGAAGCGGCGGCAAGTGGTGCGCGTGCCGAGGCGGTAAAGGCGGCGGAGGATGTCGAAACGGCCAAGGCCATCGCCGCAGCCGAACGCGGCAAGAGTATCGACATCATCGCGGCCGAAAAGGAAGGCACCGTCCACGGGCTTCGCAAACGGCATGCCGCCGATACCGAGGCAACCATCATGGTGGCGCTTGCAGATGCCCGCCTGAAGGCCGCCAAGGCGGACAGCGATGCCGAGAAGGTGCGGTTGTCGGCGATGGCCGAGGAGCTGGCGCTGAAGGCGGAAAATGCCCGTGCCATGAACGAGGCCGAGAACGCAATGGCCCCCGAGATTGTCGAGCTTGCCCGTGACAGGGCGCGGCTCGAGGCGCTGCCGAAAATCGTCGAGCAGATGGTCCGCCCGGCTGAAAAGATCGACTCCATCAAGATCCATCATATCACCGGCGGTGCGCTTGATCGCGGCGGGTCCGGCGGCAGTGGCGGTGGCGGTGGCGGTGACAAGCCACCGGTAAACCAGGCGCTGGATTCCATCATGGACATGGCGGTACAGCTGCCGGCGCTTCGCAAGATCGGCGAGGATCTCGGTGTCAGTTTCGAGGATGGCATGAGCGGTATTGTCGATCCTGGCCGCAAGCCGGGAACAGACGATCCGGCCTGACCGGCGCACCGACAGGCACCAGCAGGAGAGCCATATGTTCAGCCAGGGCCAAGGTGACCGGCCGGTCACCACCGGGAACTATATCGACGGCGTTGCCCGTGCGGCAGAGGGGGGCAGAACCTATGCCCTCTACAACCCGGCACGGCCTGACGAGCTTGTCGGCCATGCGGCGCTGTCCTCGGTCAATGACGTCGATCTGGCGGTCAAGGCAGCCTACGCCGCCTATCCTGCCTGGTCACGGACAAGCTATGCGGAACGGGCGGCAAAACTGAACGAGGTTGCCGATTTTCTGGAGTCCGGTCAGGACGATGTCGACGCGCGCTCGCGCCTGTTCTGTCGCGAGCATGGGAAAATCATCAAGGAAACCCATCTCGAGGTGTCGCGGCTTGGTGACAGGTTCCGCACCACCGCCGCCTATGCGGACAGGCTGGCCCGTGACGAAATCGAGCATGGGCCGCCATTCGACACCATCATCACGCGCCAGCCGCGCGGTGTGGCGACGCTGATTGTGCCCTGGAACTGGCCGTTGTCGATCCTTGGCGCAAAGCTGCCACAGGCGCTGATGGCCGGTAACACGGTGGTGGTGAAACCGTCGGAGCTGGCGGTTCTCGCCCCCAGCATGACCTTGCAGAAGATTGCCGAGATGTTCCCGCCGGGTGTGATCAATATCGTCACCGGCGATGCCACCAGAATTGGCGACAGTCTGGTGTCACACCCGCTTGTCCGGTTTGTGAATTTCACCGGCTCGGTTCGCATCGGCAAGCATGTGATGAAAGTGGCGGCGGATCAGATGACGCCGGTGACGCTGGAACTCGGCGGCAATGATCCGGCCATTGTCTGTGCCGATGCGCGGCTGGATCAGAAGGCGTTCATGAATATGTATCTCGGCACCTTCATGTCCTCGGGACAGATCTGCATGGCGCTGAAACGGCTCTATGTGCATCGCTCGCGCTATGACGAGGTGGTCGAGGGGCTGAGCGCGCTGTGCGACCGGATGGTTGTCGGTGACGGCTTGCTTGCCGAGACCAATATGGGGCCGGTCAACAATGCCAGACAGCTGAAGGTCGTTACCGACATGATCGGCCAGGCGCGCGCCAGTGGTGCCGAGGTGAGGGAATGCGGGCAGGTGCCGGATGAAGAACTGTATCGACAGGGCCATTTCCAGAAGCCGGCCTTGATCTTCAATCCGGACCAGAGTCTGGATATCGTGCGCGAGGAGCAGTTTGGTCCGGCGCTGCCGATCATGCCGTTCGACAGTGAATCCGAGGCGATACGGCTTGCCAATGACTCGCGCTACGGGCTTTGCTCTTCGGTCTGGACCGAGGATCGTGACCGTGCGTTGTCGATCTCTCGCCAGCTTGAGGCCGGCTATACCTATCTGAACGGACATGGCCCGACAGCGCAGGATTTTCGTGGTCCCTTCGGCGGCTTCAAGGACAGTGGTATCGGACGCAATCTGGGATATGAAGGCGTCGTGCAGTTTCAGGGTTACCACTCGATATCCAGTGTCCCGGGATGGCTGTTCTAGACCGCCGTCATGACCTCGAGCCGGATTGGAATGGGTTGCCATGCGTGAACCGATAGAGCTTTACAGCAAGGAGATCGATGCGAACCCGTTCCCGGCCTATGCCCGGCTTCGGGACGAATTTCCCTGTTACTGGAGCGACAGCGCCGGGCTGTGGTTCCTGTCGCGCTATGATGATGTGGCAAATGCGGCGGTCGACTGGGAAACCTATTCCTCGCGCGGCGGCAATCTGATTGATGAAATACCGGGGCGGTCCGGCGGCACTTTGGGAACCACCGACCCGCCACGCCATGATCGCCTGCGGCGTCTTGCCAATTACGCCTTCGCCCGGAAGAACCTCGGCGAGGTGATTGATCATGCCGAGACAGTGGCAAGGCAGGCGGCCACAGATTGCGCCGGTCAGGCGGAGTTTGATTTCGTCCGGTCATTTTCCAGCAGGGTGACGGTGGACACGATCCTGCACATGCTGGGGCTTCCGCAGCGAGACCCGGCTGAAATCAGGTCGAAGGTGGTGCTGTCGATCTCGACAGACAAGGCGGCCAAAGGCAGAATCACAACGATGAATGATGCCTTTGCCGAGATATCGGACTATTTGCGGGACGCGGTCGCGGTCCGGCGCCGGAACCCGTCCGACGATCTGATCACCAAGCTTGCCGAGGCGGAAATCGACGGCGACGCGCTGTCCGAGCGCGAGATTGTCCTGACGACATCGATGTTTGTTGTGGCCGGTGTTGAATCACTGTCAAGTTTCATGAGCATTTTCGCGCTGAACCTTGCCCAGATGCCCGATATTCAGCAGGCGCTGCGGGCCGATCCCGGCCTGATCAAGCCGGCGATCGAGGAATCACTGCGCTACAATACCTCGGCACAGCGGTTCAAACGTGTGCTGACCCGCGATGTCGAACTGCATGGCCAGCGGATGCGGGCTGGCGATTTCGTGGTGCTGGCCTATGGGGCGGCCAATCGGGATGAACGCAAATTCCCCAATGCCGATATCTATGACCTGAACCGAAACCCGTCGGGCCATCTGGGATTTGGAACAGGCAAGCATTTCTGCATCGGCAACGACTTTGCCCGCATGGTGATGGAGCGGGCAATGTCGGTCTTTCTTCAGCAGATGCCGCATTTCAGCCTTGCCAGCACCAGCTTTGACTGGGTGCCATCGTCAAATTTCCGAAGCCCGGTGACCTTGCCGCTTGCGATGTGAACCCGGCCAGCCGGCAGGGCTTCAGGCCAGGGCTTCAGGCCAGGGCCAGCATCACGATGCCGACGGCAACCATGCCAGCCGCGATCAGGCGGGGGCGAACGGGGCCTTCACCAAACCAGATCAGGCCGATCATCGCGGCAAAGATCACCGAGGTCTCGCGCAATGCCGATACCATGCCAAGAGGGGCCTTGCTTTTGGCATAGAGCGCCAGTGCATATGCCAGCGCGGACAGGATTCCGCCGGCCAGCCCGATCACGATCTGCCGCCTTGTCTGCGCGCGAAGCCGGTCCCTGCGCGGCAGGAAGATATAGATGATCACGAACCCCTCGGCGATAAACAGCCAGACGATATAGCTCAGCGCCTGCTCGGCCAGGCGGACGCCGACACCATCGACAAGCGTGTAGAGGGCGATGGAGCCACCTGTCAGAAGCGCCATGATCAGGGCCGGTACCGGTGGGCCCTTGCCGGCGCGGCGAACCCCGAGGATCAGGATGCCTGCCGAAATGCAGATCATGCCGGCCCACGCCATCACCGGCAGCGCCTCGCCAAGCCAGATGAAGGCGGGAACCGCGACCAGCAGGGGCGCAACGCCACGCGCCACCGGATAGACCAGCGACAGATCGCCGACCCGATAGCCGGTATTGAGGAAATAATAATAGCCCCAATGGATGATCGTCGACGCGATGATATAGGGGATCATCACCGGGTCGGGCAGGGGCACGAACGGCGCCAGCGCCAGTGCCGGAATGGTGTGGCCTGTTGAAACGAGTCCGAAGGTGATGGTGCGGTCGCTTGCCCCCTTGACCACTGCGTTCCACAGGGCATGCATGATGGCGGCAAAGAGAACAATCATGAAAATATCAGGCGTCATGCCGACACTGTGACACAAAGCTGATATAGAACAAGCCTTGGTTGATATATAACAAGCCTTGATACCGCGCCTGTACCAGGCCACCCCCGATACCGGATTATTCCTGCGATGACAGACAAGAGTGACAATTGCTGCCCGCCATCGACCGAGCGGGCCGACCTGGCCGACCGGGCGGCGGTGACGGCTGATGACAGCGCCGGTCAGCGCCTGGTGCCGGACCATGCCGTCCGGATTCCGGGTGGGCGGGCCTTTGTCGGCACCGACAGGCGTGAACTTGCCGATGATGGCGAGGGCCCGATGCGGCGGGTTCGTGTAGCGCCGTTCCTGATTGGCGCAACCAGCGTCACGAACGCCGAATTTGCCGCCTTTGTCGAGGCGACCGGCCATGTCAGCGAGGCCGAGCAATGGGGCTGGTCCTTTGTCTTCTGGTCCGACGTGCCTGCGGCCATCGGGCCGACCGATGGTGTTGTCGGCAGCGAATGGTGGCGACGTGTCGATGGTGCCAACTGGCGCGAGATCCACGGGCCCGGCAGTGCCGATGCCTGGCATCCGGATCATCCGGTTGTCCACATGTCATGGAATGACGCCACCGCCTATGCCGCCTGGGTTGGCGGCCGGCTCCCCGACGAGGCGGAATGGGAACATGCCGCGCGGGGCGGGCTGGGCGATGTCCGCTTTCCCTGGGGTGATGAAGAACCGGATGACGAACGGTTTCTGCCCTGCAATATCTGGCAGGGGCGGTTTCCCCGGCACAATACGGCACGGGACGGCCATGCCGGCACCGCCCCGGCGGCGTCGTTCGCGCCGAACGGCTATGGCGTCTACAACATGGTTGGCAATGTCTGGGAATGGACCGGTGAGCCGTTCCGCATCCGGTCACTGAAAAAACGGGTCAGGGAACGGCTGCAGACGATGCAGGGTTTCAGGCTGGCCAAGGGCGGCTCGTTTCTGTGTCATCGAAGCTATTGCTATCGATACAGGATCGCGGCGCGGTCGGGCATCTCGCCGGATTCCACCGCCGCCCATCAGGGATTTCGCATCGTCTGGGATGTCTGAGTCCGGGGGACGCGGCATCGGGCTGCGGCGCGCCCACACGGCCCTGTCACCATCCAATTGACGTGCCGCCCCGCAGGTTGCTAGCGTCAGGCCATGACCGTTTTTACTGCTGACAGAATCGCCGAAACCCGTGACGAGCTGAAGGGGACGGTGATCCGTACACCGATCCTGCCACTGTGCAGCAGCAAGATCGCCCCCTATATCCCCAAAGGTGCCGAGCTGTTCCTGAAGATGGAGCTGTTCCAGCATGCCGGGTCATTCAAGGCGCGCGGTGCCAGCCTCGGTATTTCCTGGCTATCAGCAGAACAGCGCCAGCGGGGCGTTACCACCTTCAGCGGCGGCAATCATGCGCTGGCGCTTGCCTGGGCGGCGCAAAACGGGGGTGTTCACGCCAAGGTGGTGATGACCGAAACTGCCGATCCGTTTCGGATCGAGGGCTGCCGGGCGCTTGGCGCGGACATCGTGCTGGTGCCCGATATGATGGCCGCGGTGCCGACCCTCAACGCCATTGCCGAAGACGAGGGGCGGCAGATCCTGCATCCGTTCAATGATGCGAACATGGCCTATGGCGCGGCCAGCTGTGGTGCCGAGATGGTCGAGGATTGCCCACCACTCGATTTCGTTGTGCTGCCTGTCGGTGGGGGTGGTCTGATTTCCGGCATGGCGGCCGCGATCAAACATATGAGCCCGGCAACCACGGTTATCGGTGTGGAACCCGAAGGTGCCGACAGTCTTGGCCGCAGTTTCCGGTCAGGGCGGGCGGAGACGCTTGATCGGGTGGCGACAATCGCCGACAGCCTTGGCGCGCCGATGGCGATGCCGGAATCGCTGGCGCTGGCACGCCGCCATGTCGACGAGCTGATCACAATTCCGGATAGCCTGATGGCCGACACCATGCTGCTTATGCGGTATACCCTGAATCTGGTGGCCGAACCGGCCTGCACGGCCTCGCTTGCGGCAACGCTGGGGCCACTTCGTGACCGGGTCGCGGGACGGCGTGTCGGTGTGCTTGCCTGCGGCAGCAATATTTCGACAGAACGCTATGCCGCCTATACCCGGTCGGCAAACCTGCCATCGCCCCCCGACGCCTGACAGGCCGACCATCCGATCACCCGCAGATATGGCCAGCCTGCCGCACGCCAGCGCCACAGCACCGGCATCCCGGACTTTGGCTGAATGGTTAATTAAATTAGATTTTTGTCATGTTCAGGGTTTTACACAAAGCCGCACTCGCATCGATGCTGGTTGTCGGCACGCTTGTCGTGGCGGATGCCAATGCGTCCGGTGTGGCGCTTGTCTGCGAAGGTGAATTCCGGATCCAGCGTGGCACTGTCGAGGGCATCGCCGAAGACAGCTTTGCCGGCACCATGCATGTGGCGCTTGTCGCCAGGGACGCGGCAGTGGTCGAGGTGCGCCTGCAGACGTTTGAGGATGGTGCGCGTACACCTGTCCAGACCTTTGCCCTGCCGGTTGTCGAAGAGCCGCCGGAAGTCGGCGAGATGACGGTATTGTTTCCCGAGCTGTTTGTGGAGCAGCCGGTCAAGGCCAGCGCAACGCCGGTCGCCGCCGGGCCGGTCACGATACCGGGTGACCTGACCATTGATACGACAGACCGGGAAATCCTGCTTCGCCAGATTGTTGAAAGCGGGCCGATTCTGAAGGCACGGGTCAATGGCCGCCCGCTGGTGCCGACACGCCAGAAGATCGAGACGGTTGAAATGCGCCTCGACAGGACCGGCAGCCATATCAGCCTTGTCTGGCGTGATGACAGCGTTCGTGAACACAAGCGTCCCGGCGCGATCAGGGCAAGCAAGATCCAGCTTCGTGACGAGAAATCCTACAAGGCCGAGTGTATGCCGGTGCGCCAGCGCGCGTTCTGATGTTCCGGCGGCCGGCCCAGTTCACGGGCGGGCATCCCGGCCCGGATGTCACTTTCGCTGACAGGCCGTGATCAGCCGGGTGATCAGGCTGATCAGACCATCCTCGGTCTGGCGGTCGGCAAGCTGACCCCGCGCGGTAAAGGCCGTGGCGGCAGACGGCACCGTGACAAAGCCGGGAACAGCCACCATGCCAAGCTCGGCGACAACATCGCGAAGCCGGGGGATCGCCCGCACCCCGCCAAGCCGGCCTGGGCTCGATGCCATCAGCGCAACGGGCAGACCCTGAAAGACGGTTCCGAAATCATCACCCGGAGAGGGGCGCGATGCCCAGCACAGCATGTTCAGCAGCAACGGGGTGATAAACCCGTTATATTCCGGCGTGGCGATCATCATCCCGTCATGCGAGGCCACAAGATGCCGGAAATCGATAACCGGCTGGGGAATGCCGGACCCGGCCTCGAGATCGGCGTCATAGAGCGGAATTTCGAAATCCGCGAGGTCGACCAGTGTCGGTTTGCCCCCAACCCCCTTGACAAGGCTCGTGGCAGCGGCGGCAAGTTGCTTGGAATAGGCACCTTGCCGCGCGGAGCCGGCAAAGATCAGAATGCTGGTCATATGGTCTGTCCTGACGACACGAAAGATCGTCAGAATAGAGCAGCAAGGTTAAGGCATGGTTAACAGCGCGGAAGGCCCGGACTGTCAGCCGGCCCGCCCATCCGCGGTGGCATAGATCAGCGCTTCGATGAACATGTCCCGGTCACTGCTGATCGGCACCAGTTTGATGTCGTCCTCGACGGTGACGGTCACCTGTGTTGCGCCGGCCTTTGTCGCCCGCGCGGTCGCCAGATCCCGTGCCGCGTCACGGGCCAGATCGAGCGCCGCCGCCATCTCGCCAAGGTCTTTCGGTCCGTCGGGAAGATGCACCCGGAAGCGGCCTTCGGCAGGCTGTGTCACCGAAATGACAACGCGCTGGCGAACACTGCCGGCCGCCGCGCCGACGGCGCCGGCCACATCGGCATGGTCCGGCACGGTCAGATCGACCCCCATCAGGCTGGCGACATGGGGATAATGTGTGCCGGCAGACGCGCCAAGCGCCACCAGCCCGGTGCCGAGGGCAAGCGACAGGTCGACAAGCCCGCTGGCCTTGCCAGCAGCCTGGCGATAAAGGCCGGCCAGCAACGGGTTTGTGCTGGCCTGGTTCTCGCCGGCGCCATCATGCGCCAGCGCCGCATCCATAAGCGCAAGGCCCGACCGGCGGTGAAGCTCGGCCAGGGTCTGCCGGGCAAGGTCGGACTCGGATGTGGCAACAGGCTGGCCGACCCCGTTTTTCTGCCGGGCCATCAGTCTGGCACCAAGACCGGCGGCATCCCGATCGAAATCCGTGAAATCGCCGGTGACGTGAAGCGCATCGGTCGGGGTGAAGGCGGCAAGTGTCAGCAGACCGCGCGCAATCAACCTGTCAACCGCGCCCAGCGCCAGCTGCGTGCCGGCAATATCGGCAATGCTGACCGGCCCGGTCTCCAGCGCCTTTGCGGCAAGCCGTGCCTCGGAGCGGGTCAGCCAGTTGGGAACACCATGCGGCATCAGCGGGATCACAAAGCGGCCATCGGTTGCCATCGGCACGCTCACGTCGAGCTGCGCGGCAAGGCGTCTCTTGGCGTCCGGCCATTGCATCGCAAGAAGAGACAGCGGCACGGCCCGCCGCGGCCCCATTGTCAATCCGGTGGCGGTGCCGCGGGTCATCGGCCTGACCTCGCTGTCACCGCCGAGACCGCAGGTGCGGATGTCGGCGGCCTCGACCATTGTCTGCCATCCCCCGACAAGCGCCCCGTCGGCCTTCAGGCGCGGCGCCCCGTTCTGCAGCAGTGCGATATCCGTGGTCGTGCCGCCAATATCCGCCACAAGGGCGGTGTTCGTATTGGCCAGAAAGGCGGCCCCCGCCAGGCTGGCGGCCGGCCCCGACAGAACGGTCTCGACAGGCCGCGAGCGGGCGTAATCGGCCTGCAGCAATGACCCGTCACCCTTGACCACCATCAGCGGACAGGACAGGCCCCGCGCCGCCATGATGGTTTCAGTGGCGGTAATCAGCCGGTCCAGAAGATTGACCAGCCTGGCATTCAGCACGGCTGTCAGGGCACGCCGGGGCCCGCCAAGCGAGGATGACAGCTCGTGGCTGCAGGTCACGGGCGCGTTGCCAAGGTCAAGCAGCAGGTCGCGGGCGCGGATCTCGTGATCCGGGTTGCGGGTGGCAAAATGTCCGGCAACGGCAAAGGCCGAGATATCGCCCTTGGTTTCGCTGACGGCGGCGCGGATGGCGGCCTCGTCAAGGCGGGCCTGTGGCGAGCCGTCGGGGCTGTGCCCGCCAGCGATGAAGAAGACCCTGTCCTGGCCAAGCGCCCGCGCCAGATCGGCCCGGCCAAGGGCCGATTCATCAAAGCCGATCATGATCAGGCAGACGCGCCCGCCAACCCCCTCGACAACGGCATTGGTTGCCAGCGTCGTCGACAGTGACACAAGGCCTATATCACCGGCATTGCCGTCAAAACCGGCAAGCACCCGGTCGATGGCCCCGCCGACGCCGATGGACAGATCCTGGCGCGTGGTCAGGGATTTTCCAGTGCCGAGAACGGTGCCGGCTGCGGTGTCGAGAAGCGCGGCATCGGTGAAGGTGCCGCCGGTATCAAGGCCGATTACCAGTGTCATCCGTTTGTCCCCGACCTGAGGTGGCCGTGCCGGCCAGCGGCGATACGTTTTGGCGTCATGCCGCGGTCATACCCCTATGCGGCCACATTGCGCGAGGCGGCATGACGGGTAAAGAATTCGATGATCCAGCCGGCGATATCGACGCCTTCATGGCCGGCTTCCAGACTTTGTGTTGCCGAGGCCACATGATCCGCCCCCATCGAGTCGGTGCGCGCCGCCATCAACGCGGCGGTGTAATCGGGTTCGAACTCGGGATGGCCCTGCATGCAGAACACATTGTCCCCGATATAAAAGGCGGCATTCGCGCAGAAATCGGTCGATCCAAGGTGCGTGGCACCGTCGGGAAGGCGCGTGACCTGGTCCTGGTGAAGATGGATCAGCCTGACGCTGCTGCGTTCGGGCATCCAGCCCGGTGTGTGGTGAAGCGCCAGATCATAGACGCCAAGCCCCCAGCCGTGATCCCATTTCTCGGCCCGGCCGCCAAGCGCATGGGCGATGATCTGATGACCGAAACAGATCCCGACAAGCGGCTTGTCGGCTGCGTGGGCGGCGCGGATAAAGTCCTGCAGCGGCGAAATCCACGGATAATCATCATAGACGCCCGCAGCAGAGCCGGTGACAAGATAACCGTCGAAATCATCGACCGATGCCGGCAATGTCCCGTCGATAACCGCAACGTCTGTAAAGGTCATGTTGCCGGCGTCTGTTCTGGCGAATAACTGCCTGAACATATCGGGGTAGCCCGGAAAGCGGTTGGCGATCTCGGCATTGATGCGGCCTGTTTCCAGAATGGCGATATGCATGGGGCTCTCCACTTGGGACTCTCCACTGGGGATGCCTCGGCATCCCGGATGCGACGCTATCAATCTAGGGTGGCGATCTCTGTCCTGCAAGCGGCGGCCTTTTGTTTCAGTTCTTCCAGAACAAAAAGCCGGACAGCCGATGACAGGCCTGCCGTTCGCGTCCGGTCAATTTCGGTAATCAGTGCCGCCACCGAGATGCCGCGCGCGCGTGCGATGGCCGCAAGTTCATCCCAGAATCCGTCTTCGAGGGACAGGCTTGTCCGGTGACCGTGGATGCTGACCGACCGTTTCTTCATGACGGTGCGCCGCTGCCGGTGCGCGAAAACCCGGCAACGATCTCGACATGGCTGGAAAAGCGGAACTGGTCGATGATCCGGGGGCGGCCAATGCGATATCCACCGGCGATCAGGGTTGCCGCATCACGGGCAAAGGTGGCCGGGTTGCATGATACCATCGCAATCACCGGCACCGAACTGGCGGCAAGTCTGGCGCATTGTGCGGCGGCACCGGCACGCGGCGGGTCGAGAATGACCGCATCGAAACCGTCCAGATCGCCATCCATCAGGGGGGCTTCCATAAGGTCGGTCCGGATACAGGCAAGCTGTGCGCCACGCCCGGCGGCGCTGACCGCCTGTTTGAGAGCCGTCAGGGCGGCGTGATCGGATTCGGCGGCTGTCAGCTGTGAGAGCCCGGCAAGAAGCGGCAGGCCGAGCGTGCCGCAGCCGGCAAACAGATCAAGCACGCGCGCCGGCTTGCCGACGATGTCGACAACAGCCTGCTGCAGTGCGGCCTCGGCATCCTGCGTTGCCTGAAGAAAGGCACCGGGTGGCGGCGTGACGGCAATCCCGCCAAGCTGCAGGACGGGCGGTGCCGGTGCCAGCAATGTCAGCGGCGGGCCGCCGTCACTGACCGACAGCCGTGCCAACCCTGCCTCGACCGCCCAGCCGGCAAGCTGTTCGCGGAGTCCGTCATGCCACCCGTCCGGGCCGCTGAGCAGCAGACAGATCCCGTTATCGAGGCCGTTTGCCTGTGCGTCGATGGCAACACCAAGCGGAAAATGCCGCGATGCCAGCTCGGCAAGCCGCTCCAGCAGCCTGATCAGGTCGGCGCGCAGAACACTGCAATCCTGTGGTGCGATGATGCGGTTCGATCCGCGCTCGAGAAACCCGGCAGCCACGCCGCCGGCAAGTCGCTTCAGATGGAATCCGGCGCGCCGCCTGCTGCCGCGTGGCGAGATGTGTGGCGATTCAAAGCCGTCGATATCAACCCCGGCCCGGGCCAGAAAGCCGGCGACAAGATCCTGTTTCCATGCGGTCACGGCATCATCCTGCCAATGCTGCAATGTGCATCCGCCGCAAGCCGGAAAGACCTTGCAGTCGGGATCGCGGCGCTGCGGCGAGGGGGTCAGGATTTCGGTCAGTACGGTTTTCAGCCCCTGGCCACTGACGCTGACAGGCTGGGCCACAACCCGTTCGCCGGGAAGCGATGCCGGCACGAACACCGCATGGTCCGATGTGACGTGGTTGTGCCGCCATGATGCGGTGCCGACGCCGTCGCCACGCGCGCCGACATGGCTGATCTCGAGTTCCACCGGCGCGGCATTGCGGGGCAGGCGGCCTGTACGGTCACGCTTTTTGTCGGAATGGCGGCGTTTCATGAAACCTGTCCTCAGATGGTGCGGGCGAACCAGACAACCCGCCCGACGATATGAACCTCGTCGAGCCGACGCTGATAGTTGCTGTAGGCCGGATTGTCCGACGAAAGGCGGAGCTGCGGCGGCATGGTGTTGGGTATCGCATCCACCCGCTTGGCGACAAGCCCGACCCCGTCATCAAGGATGAAAATACCGGGTGGCGACGGCAGGAGCCGGCCGGTATCGATCATCACCAGATCGCCATCCTCCAATGTCGGCGACATCGAATCGCCACTGACAGACAGCAGTTTCAATCCACCGGCAGGCGCTGAGGTGATGCGGCGCAGCAGATCCGGCGGAAAGGCAAGGCCGGTGTCTGTCTCGTCACCGTCCTGGGCAAAGCTGCCACCGCCGGCCGCCGCATGTACGGCATGCAGGGGCACGGTGACCGATATGTCATGATGGGACGGCTGCCGCGCCTGAAGATCGGAATCCAGAAACCGCGACTGGTCAACGCCGGTCAGGTCGGCAAGGTGCAGCCGCAACGGTTCGGGCAGGCGGCGCGGCGATCCCCGATACAGATATTGCTGCAGATAGGCATCGTTGCGGCCAAGCAATCTGGAGGCCTGCTTCAATGTCAGGCCGGCCATGTCGATGGCCTGGCGAATGGCCTTGCGTGCCCGGTCCAGTCCGGGACCGGTTCCCGGCGCGCCGGCCATTTGTGCCGACTGGTGTGCCGGCTGGTCTGCCGGTGCGGGCGATGATGGGGGCTGTGTTGTCATCGGCATATGGGTCTGTCAGGCGTCCTGTCGGCTGGTTGGGGTGGACAGCTTCACGATCCGGAGAGCGGTGCCGGGATGATCCTTTCGGGTTATCGCGTCCTGCCACCAAATCATGATAGGAAAATTCCTACAACTTAGCAAGAGCAGAGGCAGACCATGACAGATATAGAGATGGATCGGGCGCCTGGCCCGACTGAGGCCGCGACCAGTCCAACAGATGGCAGGACGGATTCACGGCGGCTGACCGGCGACGTCGCCACCACGGGCGGGCCGCAGGCATCGCGCGCCATGGCGCTGCGCCTTGTCCGGGCTGTCGACACGCTTGACAGGTTGCCGATGAAGGCCGATACCCGGCCGGCCGGCACGCGCAGCGCCTGGCCGGAAATGATCCGCAAAAGTCGCTTTGCCATCGAGGCGACACGGCGCACCATGCCGGCGCGGCCAACGCCGACAGCGATTGACGATCTGGACAGGCTGGCCATGCTGATGTGGCAGCTGCCAGCCTATCAGCGCCAGCTGCTGTGGGCGCGCGCCTGCGGGGTCAGATGGGCCGAGCTGTGCCATCGCTACCGGCGAAGCCGCACAACGCTGAACCGTGACCATCGCCGCGCGCTGTTGGCCCTTGTGCTGGCGGAAGATGCGGCACCGGATCAGGAATCCGCTTGACAAATGACACAAAATAGGATATTTCCTATTATACACTGCCGATCAAACCACCTGCATCCCGACATAAATGACCGACCACCGCCAGCCTGATGCCGCCCCACCAGGCTGGCAGGAGGCGTTTCTGGATCATCTCCGTGCAACCGGCAATGTCAGCGCCGCGGCACGTGCCGCCGGCACCTGCCGGTCGCGTTGCTATGAATGGCGTCGGCGCGACGGGGTCTTTGCCGCCGCATGGGCGAACGCGCTGGAAGAGGCGGCAGACAGGCTGGAGATGGAAGCCTTTCGCCGCGCCGTGCAAGGTGTTGGCGAGGACCGGTTCTTTCAGGGCAGCGTGGTTGGCGAGGTGACCCGCTATTCCGACAGTCTGCTGATGTTTCTGCTTCGTGCCCGCCGCCCGGCCCGGTTTGGTGCCGGCGTGAACATGGATACGTCCGATACCGGAATGGAGAATGACGACAGATACCTGGCAGAGCTTCGCCGACGCATGGAAACGCTTTGTCGCCAGCGCAACGCCGCAGACGAGTGAGGCCTTTCTGTCGTCGCTGGCGCCGGGCGAGGCGGAACGGCTTGTCCATGCCTGGTCACTGTGGGCCCGGCCGGCGCAATTGCCGCCACCCGGGCGCTGGCGTGTCTGGCTGTTGATGGCCGGTCGCGGGTTTGGCAAGACCAGGGCCGGTGCCGAATGGGTGCGCCAGCTTGCCGAGACCGGCAAGGCCGGATCAATCGCGCTTGTCGGGGATACGGCAGATGATGTGCGCCATGTGATGGTTGAAGGGCCTTCGGGTCTTCTGGCGATTGCGCCACCATCCCGGCGGCCACAATGGCAGCGTTCCCTGCGCCGGCTCGAATGGCCGAATGGCGTGGTGGCGCGATGCTATGCGGCGGTGGATCCGGAACAGCTTCGCGGCCCGGAATTCGACCATGCCTGGGCCGATGAAATCGGTAAATGGCCCGATCCGGCGGCCTGGGACAATCTGATGCTGGCACTGCGCCGCGGGGCGGCACCACGCTGTCTGGCGACGACAACACCGCGGCCACGACAATGGCTTTGCGATCTTGCCGACGCACCGGACACCATTCTGGTGCGCGGCGCAACGGCCGAGAACGCGGCCAATCTTGCGCCGGGGTTCCTTGATGCCATGACGGCGCGCTATGGCGCCGGTCCGCTGGCCCGCCAGGAGCTTTACGGCGAGATGATCAATTCCGCCCCGGGGGCGCTGTGGCGGCGTGATGCGCTGGAAATCTGCCGCGCACCACCCCCGCAGCGGCGCGACCTGCAGCGCGTTGTTGTCGGGGTCGATCCGGCGCTTGGCGGGCCCGGCGAGACAGGCATCATTGTTGTCGGCAAGGATGGGGACGGCATGATCTGGGTGCTGGAGGATGCCAGCGCCGCCTTGCCACCGGCCGCCTGGGCGGCGCGGGTGGTGCAGTGTTTTCGGCGCTGGCGGGCCGAGGCCGTGATCGCCGAGGTCAATCAGGGGGGCGCGCTTGTTCGCAGCCTGCTGAACCAGGCCGGTACCCGCCTGCCGATCCGCGAGGTGCGGGCGATGCGCTCAAAGAGCCGTCGCGCCGAACCTGTCGCCGCGGCGTATGAGCGTGGCGAGGTCAGACATGCCGGTATGTTCCCGGTGCTTGAAGACCAGATGTGCGCCTGTGTTCCGGGACATCGGCAATCGCCGTCGCCCGACCGGCTGGATGCGCTTGTCTGGGCGGTGAATGCCTGTCTTGGCGGGATCGAGACCACCAGCCGTGAACTGGCGTTCTAGCCGCCGTTCCAAGGAGACCAAACATGCATGATGATTCAATCGCGGCGCCGGGTCTGGCGCACCGCGCGATGGCGCCTGAACTCGATCTGATCGCCGATCTGATGGGAGGCACTGCGGCGATGCGACGGGGCGGCCAGCGGTGGCTGCCGCGTGAGGCGAATGAAAGCTGGACCGCCTGGCGGGCCAGACTGCATCGCAGCGTTCTGTTCAACGGCATGGCGCGGACGGTGCTGGCACTTGCCGGTCGGCCGTTCGCGCGGCCGGTGACACTGGCGGATGCCAATCCGGCGCTGTCGGCGCTGGCTTCATCGGTGGACGGGTCCGGGATGGCGATTGGCGGCTTTGCCGCGATGGTGCTGCGGGCGCTGCTTACCGACGGGCTGGTTCATATCCTTGTCGACCGGCCGCGCAAGGGTGGCGCGCCCTATTTCGTTCTGGTGCCGGCGGCACAGCTGATCGGTGCGCGCCGCGATGCCGACGGGCTGGCGGATATCCGCATTCGTGAGGGGCATGCCCGCACCATTGGACGATTTGGCGAAGAAGCCGTCGAGGCGGTCCGCTTCATCAGCCGCCGCGACTGGTCATTATGGCAGTCTGGACGGCGTGGCTGGCATGTCAGTGAACAGGGGCAGCATGATTTTGGCGAGGTGCCGCTGATCACCCTGAACGCCGCGCCGACGGGATTCATGCGGGCCCGGCCGCCGCTGATCGATCTTGCCTGGCTCAATCTGGCGCATTGGCAGTCGGCAAGCGACCAGCGGCATATCCTGCATGTGGCGCGGGTGCCGGTATTGTTTGGCCGGGCGCTGCAGGTTGCCGATGGCGAGATCGAGATTGGACCAAACCGTCTGATCCTTGCCGATGATCCGGCTGCCGACCTGCGTTTTGTCGAGCATTCCGGCGCGGCCATCGCGGCTGGTCGTCAGGACCTGATCGACCTCGAGGACAGAATGGCGGTGCTGGGGCTGGACATGCTGCGGCATCGCCCCGGCGAGACAACCGCCACCGGCCGCGCCATCGATGCGGCGCAGACCCACGCCGCGCTGAATGGAATCGTACAGACTCTTGAGGACGGCCTTGGCCGCGCATTTCGGCTGGCGGCAAGGCTGCTGGGATATGACGCCGGCGCGGCTGGCCGGATCGTGATCAGCCGACAATTTCCCGTCCGCGACGACCAGGCTGCCGAGGCCGACCTGCTGCTGCGGGCGCGGCTGGCCGGTGAAATTTCAAGCCAGGCCTTCCTCGCCGAGATTGCCAGACGCGGCATTCTTGGCGGGGCCGGCACGCCCACAGCACAGACATCACCACCATCAGCCCAGCAGGAGGGAACTACATGACCACATCCGACATCACCGCCGATGCACCGGCGCCGGACCAGAATCCGGACAAGCAGCCTGCTGTCATCGGGCAGGACGATCACCCGCCAGAATCAGGGCCAAAATCAGAGCCTGCATCAGGGCCGGCATCAGATCCGGCACCGGATCCGGCCGGCGGCAGCATCGGCGCGTCGGGCACCGGGGCCGGCCAGTCCGATGCCCCGCGCATCGTCATCGGTGCCCAGGAATCAAGCGCCATCAACGCCAATCTTGCCGGTCTTGCTGCCGGCACGGTGCGGCTTGCGACATGACGCTGAACATGGCGCTGAACGGAAAGCTGTCGGGCGGCGTCACCCGTCCCCAGCACCCCCATCCCCAACACCCCCATCCCCACCATATTGTCTGAAAGGACCGACATGACATCTTCAAACACCATTACCGACCTGATGCCACGGATCGTTGCACGGGGCCTGCTGCGGTTCCGCGAGCAGGCGATTCTGCCGCGACTTGTCTCCAGCAGCCTGTCGGCAGAGGCGGCGCGACGCGGCGAGTCGATCCGCGTGCCGATCAGCCAGCCTGTGGCGGCGCGTGACGTGACCCCCGGCGTTGCTGCCAGCCAGGCCCCGGCAAGCGCCATGCAGTCGGTCAATGTCCCGCTGGACAACTGGAAAAGCGCCGGTTTCTTTCTGACCGATGCCGAAATGATGCAGATCGAGGCGGAGTCGAGCTTTATTCCGCTGCAGATGGCCGAGGCGATCACCGCGCTGGCCAATGCGGTGAACGAGTCCATTCTGGTCGAGGTTGAAAAGACCGGAACGGTGATCGGCACCGCCGGCGAGGTGCCATTCCAGACTGTCGAAAGCCCGTCGGAAATCTGGCATGGCGCGAATGCGGCAATTGCCGCCCGCAAGCTGTTGAATCTGGCGGCGGCACCAAAGGCCGGGCGATTTGCCGTCATCGACTATGAAATGGAAGCGAATGCCCTGGGTCTGCCGCAATTCCACGATGCCCAGCGGGCCGGCAGCGCCAGCGTGCCGATGGAAGGTGAAATCGGTCGCAAGTTCGGCATCGACTGGTTCAGCAATGACCTGTTGCCCCGCAACCGCGCCAGCATCGCGCGGACCCGGTTTGCCGCCAGGATCGAGGCCGATGCAAGCGGTGGTGACTTGCAGATTGCCGCCACCAAAGTGAAGATCGGCGATGTCATCATCGTCGGATCGGGCCGGACCTCAAGCACCCATCAGGTCACGACCAGCCGCCCGGCAAATTCCGGCAAACATGCCGCGATCACGGTCACCCCTGTCTTTTCACAGGCGATTGAGCCGATCACCCCACCACCCCACACCACCCCCGATAACCCACAGGAGACCCAGATGCCCGCACCCCTTGCCGGTCTTGCCGGTGGGCTGGCGCTTGTCGACCAGCTTGTCCGGCTTTTCACCCCGATCAACCGCCTTGTCGATGAATTCCATGATTCCGAAGAGGACCGCGCCAAACGCCGCGCCGAGGTAACGGCGCTGCAGAACGAGGCGCTGGCGCTGGCGCTGGCGCTGGAGCGCGAGAGGCTGGTCGCCCAGGCGGCGATTGTGTCCGCCGAGGCCGGCGGCGCGTCGTGGCTGCAACGCAACTGGCGGCCGATCACCATGCTCAGCTTCCTTGGTCTGGTCATTGCCGATGCCTTTGGCATGCTGGCCTTCCGGCTTGCCGACCAGGCATGGCTGCTGCTGCAGATCGGGCTTGGCGGCTATGTCGTCGGGCGCAGCGTCGAGAAGATCTCGCCGCAGATCGCCAATGGCGGCCCGCATGTGAGCCGGGATGCCGATGCTGCATCGCCCGCCAAATCGTCATCCAGGCCATCGGCGAAATCCGGACGCCGGGCCGGTGTTGGTGCCGGTGTTGGTGCCGGTGCCGGTTCCCCGAAATCAAGGGTTGCGCGCGATGCCGGGCCGCGATGATCTTGTCCGGCTGCTGACCCGGCACGAGGGGCGGCGCACGCACCCCTATCTCGATACGGCCGGCAAGCTGACCATCGGTGTTGGCCGCAATCTGACCGACCGCGGCCTGTCAGGCGGCGAGATCGACCTGCTGCTGGCGAATGACATTGTGATGGCGCGGGCGGCCTGTCGGCGGCTCTATGGTGATGCCTTTGACACCGCATCGCCGGCACGCCGCCGGGCGCTGGTCTCGATGGCGTTCAATCTGGGCCAGACGCGGCTTGCCGGGTTTGGCAAGCTTCGCGCGGCGGTGCGGCGCGGCGACTGGCAGCTGGCGGCGGCGGAAGCGCTGGACAGCCGCTGGGCCGACCAGACGGGCCACCGCGCCTCTGAGGTGGCGGCAATGCTGCGGGGGGACGGAGACGGCAATTGATCCATTAGGACAATTGAAATTATCACGAATTCACGAAAAATTTACCTGAGGGCGCTAGAATCAAGGAAGAGTGATTCGATATTTCTGATGGGGGAGATGAATGAATGCGGAAGTGAAAGACCAAGATCGGCTTCGAAAGGAAATTGACACCAATTTTGAGGTGTTCTTGGAGAATCTGGATCAGTATATGGCGCAGCATCGGGATAAATATGCGTTGATGCGTGATGGCGAGGTTACGTCCTTCTTCCTGACCTGGCAGGATGCCTATAATGCGGGCAACCTGATTTATGACGACGCCATCTTTTCGGTCCAAAAGGTCACCAGAACGCCTGTTGACCTCGGTTTTTTCTCGCGTGTCTAGCATTGTCGGAGCGTTCAACCCGATTATCGGGCCGGTATTGAAGGTCGGGATAATAAAATTGAACCCGGACGGAACTCCCATGAATGTGGTCGGCGGTGAGCAACACCTGAACCTGTTTGATGCGCTTCTGGATACTGGAGCCACATCCACCTGCATTTCAGAAAGAGTTGTCATGGATGTGGGATTGGTCCCGACTGGCAAAACGATGATGACAGGCGCTACGGGAGAATTGGAGGTCGATGAACATTTCTTTGGAATCGGCTTTATCACATCGCTTGAACCTCAAGCGACAGGAGAGGTCTCCAGCAGGTTGGAGATGCGTTCAGTCAGAGGATCGCTTTTTCAAGTTGGGTCTTTGCAGTTTGATGTACTCGTCGGCAGGGATATTCTTTGCGAAGGTGTGTTCACCATGTCCTTCGACGGACATTTCACCCTGAGCCGCTGAATCTTTTTGCCGTCATGAGTTCCGGGCGGCGGCGAAATGCGCCGCATCGGCAAGCGCGGTGGCCAGCGGCGCGGTGTCGCCGTCATCCATGAAGGGGGTCAGCGCGGCGGCGGCCTCGTCGGCGAAATTCCGGGCAATGGTGATGGCGCGGTCCACCGCGTCATGGCGTGCCAGACAGGCCTGCGCCGCTGCAAGATCGCCGTCACGGAAATCGGCCTCGCCAAGCGTGCGCTGCCAGAAGGCGCGTTCATCATCATCGCCGTCCTGCCAGGCCAGAATGGTCGGCAGGGTGATCTTCTGATCGGCGAAATCATCGCCGGCATTCTTGCCCATATCAGCGGCCGAGGCGGCATAGTCCAGCGCGTCATCCATGATCTGGAAGGCCATGCCAAGCTTCATCCCGTAATCGCGCATCGCCTCGACACGGTCTGGCGCGGCACCGGTGATCTCGATCCCGGCGGCGGCGGCGGCGGAAAACAGCACCGCCGTCTTTCCCTCGATCACATCATAATAATCGGCAAGCGCCGTATCCGGCTGGCCGGTAATGGCCATCTGCCTGATCTCGCCCTCGGTGATCCGTGCCGCGGCCGATGCCAGCCTGCCAAGCACGCCCAGATCACCGGCCTCGACCATCAATTCGAAGGCGCGCGCGAACAGAAAATCGCCAACCAGCACCGAGGCGTCGTTTCCCCACAGCGCATTGGCGGTATCGCGGCCGCGGCGAAGGTCGGATTCATCGATCACATCATCATGAAGAAGCGTTGCCGAATGGATGAATTCCACGGCTGTCGCCAGCTTGATCGCCGGTTCGCGGGTGGCGGCGTCACCGCTCCCCAGCATCGCCCCGGCAACGGTCATCATCGGACGCATGCGTTTGCCGCCTGCCGCGATCAGATGGCCCGCAAGCCGGGGGATCAGGGGGATGTTGCTGTCCATCCGCGCCATGATCGTGGCGTTGACCCGGTCCATTTCGTCCGCCAGCATCGTGACCAGCGGGTCCAGCGATGGCGGTGCGGTTGGCGCGTGGATGGCGTGGGGATGTGTCATGATCCGCCGGAATCCATAGGTTGTGATGCCTTCTAGTATCCACTCGACCCTGCCGGGGGCAAGCAAAATCAGCGGCTCTGCGCCGTGGCTGGCAATTCGCCGCAGGTGCGGCCGGATGGCGGTTTTTTTGCGACAGGTCTTGGCTAATGCCGGCTTTTGGCGCATATCTTTGGCATGGTGACGCTGGTTCGGACAACCAATGCTGTGCGGCTGTCCTTTCTGCAGGCGCTGCTGGCGGATGCCGGAATCCACACCGAGGTGTTCGATGGCAACATTTCGGCGCTGGAGGCCGGGATCGGGGCATTCCCCCGCCGTCTTGCCGTGTCACCGGCGCAAAAGCTGGCAGCCGAAACGATCCTGCGCGACGCAGAGGAATTCTACGATGACTAGGTTCGATCATGACTGACAAGGCCAAAAGCGGGTCCGCCGACGGCGATATACGGATGATTCAGGTCACGCATGATTATCTGCTGAACGAGGCGGTTAAGATCACGCAGCCCGCCGACGGGTATCGGGTCGGCACCGATGCGGTGTTGCTGGCGGCCTCGATCGCCACCGACAGCGGGCGGGTTCTTGATCTTGGGGCCGGTGTCGGCGGTGTCTGCCTGTGCATGGCGCACAGACTTCGCGAGATCCAGGTGACGGCGGTTGAAAAACAGGCCGACCTTGCCGCAATTGCCGAGGAAAACGCCGCCACCAACGGCTTTGCCAACCGGGTGCGGGTGCTGACCACCGATATCCGGGACTTGCCGCCGGTTCTTGCCGGCAGTTTCGACCATGTTGTCAGCAATCCTCCCTATCACAATTCGCACGGAACCAAACCGCAGAACGAATCCCGCGCGATGGCGCATATGGGCGACAATACACAGATGCAGGATTGGGTGAAGGCGGCTGTCTGGGCGGCCAAGCCGCGTGCCAAGATCACCTTTATCTGTCGGGCCGACAGGGTGCCCGAATTGATCAGCCTGTTCGATGCCAACGGTGCCGGCGAGGCGGTTCTGTTCCCGCTCTGGCCGCGCCATTCCAGCCCGGCAGGCCGGGTGATCGTTCAGGTGCGCCGTGATGTCGACGGGCCGGGGGCGATTCTGCCGGGACTGGTCCTGCACCGTGATGATGGCGGCTTTACCGACGCTGCCGAACAGGTGATGAACGGCAACCCGTTGCAGGTCATTCATCCGGCGCGCCCGCTGGCCGGCACGCGCCGGCGGGGTGGTTCCGACAATGGCGGGACCTAGCCGCGTGGTGTCGCGGCTGATGTTCTGGCGCCGGCGGCGCCCTGTGGTGCCGGTGGTGCGTCTTGCCGGTGTGATCGCCAGTTCCGGCGGGCTGCGCCGCGGGCTGTCGCTTGAAGCTGTCGAACCGCAGCTGAAAAAGGCCTTTTCCTTCAAAAACGCCAAGGCTGTGGCGCTGATCATCAATTCCCCCGGCGGCTCGCCGGTGCAGTCCTCGCTGATTGGCCAGCGCATCCGCCAGCTGTCGCGAAATGCCAATGTGCCGGTGCTGGCATTCTGCGAGGATGTGGCGGCCAGTGGCGGCTATTGGCTTGCCGCGGCGGCTGATGAAATCTATGCCAACCAGGCATCGATCATCGGCTCTATCGGTGTGGTGTCGGCGGGGTTCGGGTTCGACCGGGCGATCGAGCGGATCGGCATCGACCGGCGCGTCTACACCGCTGGCGAGAACAAGATGATCCTCGACCCGTTCAAGCCGGAATCGGAAAGCGATGTTGCCCGGCTGAAATCGCTGCAGCAGGACATCCACAGGCAATTCATCGACTATGTTGTCGACCGGCGCGGCGGCAAGCTGACCGGTGATCATGATGATCTGTTCAGCGGTGCCTTCTGGACCGGCCAGCAGGCGGTCGAACTTGGCCTGATCGACGGGATCGGTGAATGCCGCCAGCTGGTGACAGCCCGGTTTGGCGAGACAGTCGACCTGGTGTCGATCCATCCGAAAAAGCGGCTTCTTGGCGGGGTTGGCGGGCTTCCCGGCGCGTTTGGCCATGCCCTTGGCGGCGCGGTGGCAACGCATGTCGTCGATGAAGCCGTTGAACGCGCCGTCGAGCGCGCGCAGCTGTCGCGATTTGGTCTGTGATGCCATGACCAACCCCCTTTGTGCAGACCCCCTTTGTGCAGATCCAACCTGCTAAGTGGAGATACCCGACGATGATACCCTCGCTTCCCAAGCTTCTCGCCCTGGCCGCCGTTATCTGGGCTGTCTGGATGGGGTTCCGCCTGCTGGAGCGGCGCGGTGGCGACGCGCGTGGCACGCCGCCGGACAAGCCCGAGGATCGCACCGGCAACGGGGCGCTCGACCTCGAGGAGTGCGCGGTTTGTCGTGCCTGGGTGGCGGGTGAGCCATGCGAGCGTGAAAGCTGTCCCTACCGGTCCTGAAACTTCACCCGATGCGCGCATTCAGCATATTGCATTCCTGACCGGTTTGCGGCTAGTTTGCGGGCATCTATTCATCGGAAAATCGCCGGATGGCCAAAACTTTTACGACCCAGCCCGGGTTGGACTTTCAGTCTATCATTCTCAAGCTTCAGGCATACTGGGCCGAGCGGGGCGCGGTGATTCTGCAGCCCTATGATATGGAAGTCGGCGCCGGCACATTCCACCCGGCGACGACGTTGCGCTCGCTCGGGCCGGATTACCATTGGCGCGCCGCCTATGTGCAGCCCTCGCGCCGGCCGACCGACGGGCGTTTTGGCGAAAATCCGAACCGGCTGCAGCATTACTACCAGTTCCAGACCATTTTCAAGCCATCGCCGCCGGATTCGCAGGATTTGTATATCGGCAGTCTTGCCGCCATCGGGCTGGACCCGGCCACCCATGATATCCGTTTTGTCGAGGATGACTGGGAATCACCGACGCTTGGTGCCTGGGGGCTGGGCTGGGAAGTCTGGTGCGACGGCATGGAAGTCTCGCAATTCACCTATTTCCAGCAGGTTGGCGGTCTGGAATGCGACCCGGTTCCGCTGGAGCTGACCTATGGGCTGGAACGGCTGGCCATGTTCATCCAGGGGGTCGAGAATGTGTATGATCTCGATTGGGACGGGGTGCCGGCCGACCAGGGCGGAAAATGCTATGGCGATATCTTCCATCGGGCCGAGGTCGAGTTTTCCGACTGGAATTTCAACCATGCCGAGACAGACATGCTTCTGCAGCATTTCCGGGATGCAGAGGATGAATGCAACAGGCTGTTGACGGCGGCCCCGCCGCTTGCCCTGCCGGCCTATGACCAGTGCATGAAGGCAAGCCACCTGTTCAATCTTCTGGATGCGCGCGGGGTTATTTCGGTGACCGAACGCGCCGCCTATATCGGCCGTGTCCGCGCGCTTGCCCGCGGGTGCTGCGAGGCCTGGATCGGGCAATCCGGACAACAGGCCGGACAAGAGGCTGGACAAGAGGCCGGGGCAGGAGGCGGGAATGGCTGACCTTCTGATCGAGATTATCTGCGAGGAAATCCCGGCCCGCATGCAGCCACGCGCGATGGCCGATCTGCAAAAGCTGATCCTGGCGCGTCTTGATGATGCCGGGCTGACGCATGGCGAGGCGCACGGCTTTGTGGCGCCGCGCCATCTTGCGCTTTATGTCGATGATGTTGCCGACCGGCAGCCGGATATCAGCGAGGAACGCCGTGGCCCGCGCGCCGATGCGCCGGAAAAGGCCATCGAGGGGTTCATGAAATCGGCCGGTCTGACACGCGACCAGCTGGTTGAGGAAGACACGCCGAAGGGCAGGTTTCTGTTCGCCAGGATCGAAAAGGCGGGGGTTGACGCCGCCTCGCTGCTGCCATCAATGGTGACAGGCGTGCTGAACGAATTTCCCTGGCCGAAAAGCCAGCGGTGGGGCGGCACAAGGTTCCGGTGGGTGCGACCGCTTCACCGGGTCAATCTGCTGTTTGGCGGTGCGCCGATCGACGGTGAACTGGATCTTGGTGGCGCAGGGGGTGATGCAGGGGGCGGTGCAGGGCTTCCCTTTACCGCGGCAAGCCGTGGCCATTATTTCGAAAGCCCGCAGGATATCGATCTTGTCGGGCTGACCAGCGCCGATGACTATGTGGCGCGCCTGCGCGCCGGCCATGTCATGGTCGACCGGACTGAACGTCGGCAGGCCATTATCGACGGGGCTACCGGTCTGGCGGAAAAGGCCGGTACGATGCTGCGCCCGAACGAGGCGCTGATTGACGAGATTTGCGGTCTTGTCGAATGGCCGACAGCGTTGTTCGGGGTGATCGAGGAGCGGTTCATGGCGCTTCCGGGCGAAGTGCTGGAAGCGTCGATCCGCCTGCATCAGAAATACCTCACCACCGGCAGCGCCGACGGCAGCCTGCAGCCCGGCTTCGTGGTGATCAGCAACAGGCTTTCCGATCCACAGCGTGACGCGGTGATCCTGGCCGGCAATCAGCGGGTTCTGCGGGCGCGCCTCGCCGATGCCGAATTCTTCTGGCAGGAAGATGGCCGCACAGAGCTGGAATCGCAGCTTCCGCGGCTTGCCGATCTGGCCTTTTACGAAGGTCTTGGCAGCGTGGCCGACAAGGTGGCGCGTCTGGAACGCCTGGCCGGCGTCATCGCGCCGTCGGTTGCCGGATGCGATGCTGGCATGGCGGTGCGCGCGGCGCGCCTTGCCAAGGCCGATCTTGTCACCGGCATGGTTGGTGAATTCCCGGAATTGCAGGGGATCATGGGGGGCTATTATGCCCGCAACGCCGGCGAGGCAGCCGCGGTTGCCGATGCGGTGGCCGGCCATTACCGGCCCCAGGGTCCGTCCGACGATCTGCCCGGCACGCCCGAGGGGTGCGTGGTATCGCTGGCCGACAAAATCGACAGTCTTGTCGGATTTTTCGGTGTTGGTGCCAAGCCGACCGGATCGAAGGATCCGTTCGCGCTTCGACGGGCGGCGCTTGGCGTGATCCGGATCATTCTTGAAATGCGGATCAGGATGCCGATCCTGCCGGTACTGGCCAGCGCCGCCAGCGCACACGGATTTGCCGCGCCTGATCCTGATCTCGAACCCTTTATCCGCGAGAGATTGCGGGTCAGCCTTCGTGACGCCGGTCTTGCCCATGATATTGTCGCGGCGGCGTTTGGCGATGGCACCGGAACCGGCCAGGACGATATTCTGGGGCTTGCCGACCGGGCGGCCGCGCTGTCCACATTCCTTGGCGGCGATGACGGGGCGGGTCTGGTTGCCGGCTGGCGGCGCGCCTCGAGTATTCTTGATGCCGAGGAGGCCAAGGCCGGGCAGGGTTTCGACCCCGTTTCGGACCCGCAGCTGTTTGTCGAGGATGCCGAGGCCGGCCTCTATGCGGCGCTGACGGCGTTGCCGGAACCGGATACGCAGCTGCAGTCTCGCGGCGACATATTGGCGGTCATGCAGTCGCTTGGGGGCCTGCGGCAGCCAATCGACGCATTCTTTGACAGTGTTGTGGTGAATCATGATGATACATCGACAAGGCTGAACCGGCTTGGGCTTCTGGCGATGGTCAGACAGGCGATGCAGCGGGTGGCGGATTTCTCCAGACTAGAAGGATGACGGATCGATGAATGACAGCTCGATTCAGTGGGTCTACAGCTTTGGCGCAAAGGGCAGTGACGGTGACAGCAGCATGCGCAATCTGCTTGGTGGCAAGGGTGCCAATCTGGCGGAGATGAGCGGCATTGGTCTGCCGGTGCCGCCGGGCTTTACCATCTCAACCGAGGTGTGTACGCGCTATTATGACAATGACCGCACCTATCCTGAAACGCTTGGCGCGCAGGTGGCGGCGGCGGTGGCGCGGATCGAGGACGAGACAGGTGCCCATTTTGCCGACCCCGAGAACCCGCTGCTGGTCTCGGTGCGCTCGGGTGCCCGCGCCTCGATGCCCGGGATGATGGATACGGTGCTGAATCTCGGATTGAATGATGACACGGTCGAGGGGCTGGCGCGCCGGTCGAACGACAAACGGTTCGCCTATGACAGCTATCGTCGCTTCATCCAGATGTATGCCGATGTCGTGATGGAGGTTGATCACGGGCTGTTCGAGGACGAGCTGGAAGAATTGAAACTGCGCTGCGGTGTGTTTGATGACACCGGCCTGACAGGCGACAATCTGGAAACGCTTGTCGCCACCTACAAGTCGATTGTCGAGGATGAGGCCGGCCGGCCATTCCCGCAGGATCCCCATGACCAGCTGTGGGGCGCCATCGGTGCTGTTTTCAACAGCTGGATGAATGCACGCGCCACCACCTATCGCCGGCTGAACAACATTCCGGCAAGCTGGGGCACGGCGGTGAATGTCCAGGCTATGGTGTTTGGCAATATGGGCGATGACTGCGCGACCGGCGTTGCCTTTACCCGCGACCCCTCGACAGGTGAAAACACCTTCTATGGCGAATATCTGATCAATGCACAGGGCGAGGATGTCGTTGCCGGCATTCGCACGCCGCTGCCGCTGACGGTGGCGGCGCGTGCCATCGGCGGTGGAGATGAGCTGTCGATGGAAGAAGCGATGCCGGATGTGTTCGCCCAGCTCGACAAGGTGCGTGCCCAGCTTGAAACGCACTATACCGACATGCAGGATCTCGAATTCACCGTCCAGCAGGGCAAGCTGTATATGCTGCAGACCCGCAGTGGCAAACGCACCGCTGCGGCGGCGCTCCGCATGGCCGTGGAAATGGCCGAGGAAGGGCTGATCAGCCGTGACGAGGCGTTGCTGCGGATCGATCCGATCGCCCTTGACCAGCTGCTGCACCCGACGCTTGATCCCGATGCACCCAAAACGGTCATCACCCAGGGGCTTCCGGCCTCGCCGGGGGCCGCCGCCGGTGAAATCGTGCTGAGCGCGGACAAGGCCGAGGAAATGGCCGCAAACGGCCATCAGGTGATTCTGGTCAGGCTTGAGACAAGCCCGGAAGACATTCATGGCATGCACGCCGCCGCCGGTATCCTGACCGCACGGGGGGGCATGACAAGCCATGCCGCCGTGGTGGCGCGGGGCATGGGACGGGCCTGTGTGTCGGGGGCCGGTGAAGTCAGGTTCGACGAGGTGAACAGCAAGGTCTTTGTCCGTGACCATGAACTTGCCGAAGGTGACACCATCACCATCGACGGTGGCACCGGCGAGGTGTTTCTTGGCCGCGTCGATACCATCCAGCCGGAAATGTCGGGATCATTCGCAACCATCATGGAATGGGCCGATGACGCCCGCCGGATGGCCGTGCGTACGAATGCCGAAACACCGGCTGATGCGCGCACCGCTGTCGGCTTCGGTGCCGAGGGCATCGGCCTGTGCCGGACCGAACATATGTTTTTCGACGTCGATCGGATCATCGCGATGCGCGAGATGATCATGGCTGTCGACAGCGAGGGCCGCGAGGTCGCCCTTGCCAAGCTGCTGCCGATGCAGCGCCAGGATTTCGAGGAATTGTTCACCATCATGGCCGGGCTGCCGGTGACAATCCGTCTCCTCGACCCGCCACTCCACGAGTTTCTGCCACATTCCGCCGAAGAGCTGGCCGATGTGGCGGCGGCGGCGGGCATCTCGCCCGAAACGGCGCGCCAGCGGTCGCTGAAACTGTCGGAATCGAACCCGATGCTCGGGCATCGTGGCTGTCGTCTGGCGGTGACATATCCGGAAATCTGCCGGATGCAGGCGCGGGCGATTTTCGAGGCTGCCACCGCCATCGCCGGCCGTGGGGCCGAGGCGCCGGTACCGGAGGTGATGATCCCGCTCGCCGCGACCGCAAAGGAACTTGAACTGTGCAAGGCGGTGATTGATGCCGAGGCCGATGCGGTCATGGCCGAAACCGGGACCAGAATCGATTATCTGGTCGGCACGATGGTGGAATTGCCACGGGCCGCCGTCTGCGCCGCCGATCTGGCCACTCAGGCCGAATTCTTTTCGTTCGGCACCAATGACCTGACGCAGACCGCGCTGGGCATCAGCCGCGACGATGCCGGTGCCTTCATGCATGCCTATACGGATGCCGAAATCTACCGGACAGATCCCTTTGTCTCGATCGACCGCGAAGGTGTCGGCGAACTGGTGCGGATGGGCGCCGAACGTGGCCGGGCATCGCGCGACGGGCTGAAGCTTGGCGTCTGCGGCGAACATGGCGGTGATCCGGCGTCGATCAGTTTCTTTGAAGAGGTTGGGCTGGATTATGTGTCCTGTTCGCCCTACCGGGTGCCGGCGGCCCGGCTTGCCGCCGCCCAGGCGGCGATTCGCCAGCGGAACTGAACCGCGCAACTGAACCGCGCATCGGCAACTTGCAGCTGAAAAACCAAAAGGCCGGGACAACCCGGCCTTTTTCATATCGGTAATCTCGTAATCTATGCCGCTGAGGGGCCGGTTACTTGATGCCGAGATTCGAGAAACGCTTGTTGAAGCGTGCCACCTGGCCGCCCGAATCGACGATCCGGTGCTGGCCTGTCCAGGCAGGGTGTGTTTTCGGGTCGATGTCGAGCTTCAAGACATCGCCGGGCTTGCCCCAGGTCGAACGTGTCTTGCGCTCGCTGCCATCGGTCATCACGAGAGTGATTTCGTGATAATCGGGATGAATGTCCTTCTTCATAACATGCTCCTGCCGGTCGGGCCGTCCTGCTTGCGTGCGCCCCATGGCGGCGCTGGTCAATATTCGGATGCGGTGGTATATCGTCAACCACCTCGCAAGGCAAGCCCGAATTGGCTCCCGGCCATCCCTGCGGCGACAACATATCATTCGACGGACAGGCGGCACAGCGTGACTTCTTCCCCATCCCGGCAGGCGGCAGACAAGCCCTTTACGACGGCGGCGCTATGGCGTGTCTTCTGGCCCTATCTGCGTCCGCACCGCTCCCGGATCGTCGGCGCGGTCATTTCGCTGCTGATGGTTGCCGGTGCGCTGCTGACAATGGGGCGCGGGCTTGCCTATCTTGTCGATGAAGGGCTTGGCCGCAGTGACCCGGCGCTGCTTGACCGGGCGGTGGTCGGCACCGCTGTCATCGCGCTGTTTCTGGCGGTTGGCAGCTATCTTCGCACGACGCTGGTCAACCAGATAGGTGAACATGTTCTTGCCGATATCAGACAGGCGCTGTTTGGTCATCTGCTGACCTTGTCGCCGGCCTGGTACGAAACCGCCCGCACGGGCGATGTGCTGGCACGACTGACCACGGATACCGCGATCGTGCAGACGGTGATGACCTCGACCATTTCGATGGCCGCACGCAATGTCATCCTGCTTTTTGGCGGGCTGGTGATGGTGGTGCTGTCGAGCCCGAAAATGTCGCTTGTGGTGCTTGTCGTGGTGCCGATGGTCGTGGTGCCGCTGATCTTTCTGGGACGGCGGCTTCGCCGGGCCTCGCGCCTGTCACAGGACAGGCTTGCCGATGTCGCGGTTCAGGCCGAGGAAACAGTGACCGCCATTCGCACCGTCCAGGCCTTTGGCAGGCAGGAGCTGATGCGCCGGAGATTTGACGAGGCGGTGGCGTCAAGCCTTGATGCCGCGCTGGCGCGGGTCAGGCTGCGGGGCTGGATGAGCGGCATCATCATCTTTCTGGTCTTCAGCGGCATTTCGGCCATTCTCTGGATTGGTGGCCAGGACCTGCTTGCCGGACGGATCAGCGCCGGAGATCTGTCATCCTTTGTCTTCTATGCGTTTCTAGTCGCCGCCTCGACAGGGTTCCTGTCGGAACTGGCGGGTGAGCTTCAGCGCGCCGCCGGTGCCGCCGAGCGGATCGCACAGGCGTTGCAGGCAACAGCACATCTGCCGCTGCCGGCACAGCCGGTGGATCTGCCGCGTGACCACGAGATCGCCTGTGAATTCGAAGCTGTCGATTTTGCCTATCCCGCCGGTGCCAGCCGGCCAGCGGTCAGCGGTGTGGATCTTGTCGTCAGGCGGGGTGAACGGGTGGCGCTCGTCGGGCCGAGCGGGGCCGGCAAGTCGACCCTGTTCCACCTGTTGTTGCGGTTCTATGATCCGGGCGCCGGGCGCATACGTCTCGGTGGGCAGGATCTTCGCGATCTGGATCTTGCGGCAATCCGGCATTTCATCGGGCTGGTGCCCCAGGACCCGGCGCTGTTCTCGACAAGCGTGCGGGACAATATCGCGTTCGGGCGGCCGGATGCCAGTGATGCGGACATTACCGCCGCCGCCAGACAGGCCGAGGCGCACGACTTCATCGCGGCGCTTGAACATGGCTATGACACGCCGGTTGGCGAAAAGGGTGTGCGGTTGTCCGGCGGCCAGCGGCAGCGCATAGCCATTGCGCGGGCAATCCTTCGCGACCCGGGTCTGCTGCTGCTGGACGAGGCCACAAGCGCGCTTGACGCACGCTCGGAAGCATCGGTGCAGGCGGCGCTGGAAACGCTGATGAAGGACCGGACCTCGATTGTCATCGCGCACCGTCTTGCCACGGTGATCCGCGCCGACCGGATCTTTCTTCTGGATGGGGGACAGATTGTCGCCACGGGAACGCATGAACAGCTGATCACTGAATCGGCGCTCTATCGTCATCTGGCCGACCTTCAATTTTCAACACCGCAGTCACGATCACAGCCAGCACCACTGAACTGACCGGCAAAGGCACCCAGATCGTGCCCTGTGTCCACCGGCATGCCGACAAAGATGCCGGTGACGGCCCGGCGCTGGCCATGCCAGGCGACAAGCCGGGTCGCCAGCTCCGTCGAAACAGAGCCGACCACAAGACGCATCACGGCCTCGTCGTCGGTGAAGACGGCCTTGTCGGATGTCTGGACAATGAACAGCATCTCGCCATGGGCTGACGGTCCGCCGGGTGCATGCAGGGTGATACCGGTGATGCTGCCGGACCCCCACGGCGCGGTCCGGATATGCAGCCTGCCGGTGCCGACAAGATGTGCGATGCCACCCGCCGGCCCGCACGCGCCGCAGCTGACCTGCATCTGCACCTGTTGTGAAAGGGAGTGCAGTGGCCAGGCCTCGCCGACCGGCAGCGATACAAGTGTCTCCATCACCAACAGGTCATGGCCGCCCGCCTCGGGTGTCAGCATCAGGTCGGACAGCAAGGCCGGTGTCAGCGCCAGCATGTCGTGATGCGCCTCCGGCGACAGGTCGATGGATGGCAGATGCTCGACAAACAGCTCTGCAAAGCCGCCCTCGCGAAAGGTGCCGCCAGCAAGCGTCTGCCCGATCTGCAACTGCTGAACAGGGGTGACACTGGTCAAGGGCACAGACGGATCAGGGTGAATGGCCGGTTCAGGCATCGCCGGCGGCGGGATGACGATGGCCCCGCCAGCCGGTGGCAAGGGGGATGGGGTGTCCGCCGGAAACAGCACTGGCGGATGGGTGGTGCCGCGGCTTGGCGTGCCAAGGCTGGTGGTGATCAGCGACAGGAAGAACCCGTCAATGGCATCGCTCCCGCAGGAATCCTGCTGACTGCAGGCCGGTGCCGGCCCTGTCATGCAGACTTCCAGCCACATGCCAAGACCAAAGGTGATGCAAGGACGCAGCCCGCCGCGCCACAGATGAGAACCGGACCGGATCATCCTTTCAGATAATCCAGACCTTGGTTAAGGGTTTCTGGCCGGCCCGTCACATTACGGTGAGGCTGCCGGTCACGCCGGACCACAGGCCGGGTGGTATGGGTCAGTTTGCGGAAATGCGCTGGGTCAGCTTCATCTCAATCCGTCTGTTGCGACGGCGCGCATCATCCGTACTGGCGCTGTCCAGCGGCTGATATTCGCCATATCCGGCAGCGGCCAGCCGGTTTGGCGGCAGCCCCTGCGAGGCAAGGAAGCGAACCACCGACAGCGCCCGCTCGGTCGACAGATCCCAATTGTCGGCGAAACGGCCTGCCCGCACCGGAATGTCGTCGGTATGGCCTTCAACCTGCAGCACCCAGTCGATATCCTCGGGGATGTCGGCGGCAATCTGGGTCAGCGCCACCGCCAGCTTGGCAAGCTGCTGTTCGCCTTCGGCGGCGATATCGGCCTGTCCCTGGCCAAACAGAACTTCCGACTGGAAAACAAACCTGTCACCGACAATCCTGACATCATCGCGGCCGCGCAGAATGTCGCGAAGCCGGCCAAAGAATTCCGAGCGGAACCGCCGCAATTCCTGCACCCGCGATGCCAGCGCGTTGTTCAGCGACTTGCCAAGGCTGGCAATGGCGATCTTGTCGCGGGCCGCCTCGGCTTCCCTTTCGGCAAGCAGCGTGGTCAGTTCCTCGATGCGAAGCCGCAGCGCGGTCAGCGCATTGGTCATCCGGGCCACCTCCGCCTTCGAGGCGGCATTTTCGTCCTCAAGATCGGCGATTCTGGCAAGTGACAGCCTGTTGCGGCCGGCGGCGTCGGCAAGGTCGGTCTCGGCCTGTTGACGGTCTGCCTCGCTGGCTTCCAGCGCCGCGACCCGTTCCTCAAGCGTCATTTCCAGCGAGGCGATCCGCGCGCGTGTATCAGCAAGGGCGGCCTCGGCGGTTTCCAGTGCGGCGATCCGCTCGGCAAGCGAGGCCTGTGCCGTCGCCAGCGCCGACTGGGTGTCTGTCTGCAGCGCGGTCAGCCTGGCAATCTCGGCCTCCCGCTGGTCAAGGGTTGTGCTGGTGTCCGCAAGCTGGGCCTCCAATGCGTCGCGCTCGCGCGTGGCATCGGCAAGATTGCTGGAAATGCGGGCAAGCTCTGCCGCCAGATCGTCATTCGCCTTGCGTTCGAGATTCAGCAATTCACCAAGGCTGACGATCTGCGCGCGCATGTCATTCATCGTCGCGTCCTGTCCGGCGACACGGTAGGCAAGATTGACCTGGATCAGGACAAACACCAGCAGCACGAACATGATGACCATGAGCAATGTCGCCAGCGCGTCGACAAAGCCGGGCCAGGTATAGCTGTCGGGGCGGCGGGCACCGCCTAGCCGCGCCAGCGCCATCGTCAGGACTCCCTGGTCTGGCGGCTGCGTCCGGTCGTGCCGGTCAGCTTGTTGATGGCGCTCGACAGCGACCGCAGTTCGGCGCTGACGGCGCTGGTCGAGCGTGTCCTGTCATCGCGCAGATCGGCCGCCAGATTGGCGATCCCGGCATTCAGCTGCGCCAGCTGTTCACGAAGGCGTCGGTCGTCTGCCATGGCTTCGTTGAGAGCGGCAAGCGTCATGCTGATACCGGACAGCTGGTCGAGAACGCGCTGTCTGTTGTCTTCGCCGGCGGCTATGGAATTGCCAAGATGGATCAGCGCCCGTGCCGCTTCCTCGCTCATCCCGCTGGCCAGCGGGGTGGCCCCTTCGGCACCAACCGGCCCTGAATCATTGAAGCGGGCAAAGGCGGACAGCCAGTCCTCAAGCTCGTTGAAGAAGCGGCCCATCGCCTGGCCAAGCTGCAGGTCCAGAAAGCCGAGAATGAGCGATCCGGCCAATCCGAACAGCGACGAGGAAAAGGCTGTCGCCATGCCCGAAAGCGGTGCATCCAGCCCGCCTTTCAGCTGTGCCATCATGGCTTCGAAATCACTGCCGGCGGTATCGAGCGAGCCGACAACAAGCCCGACGGCGCCGATGGTCTGCAACAGCCCCCAGAAGGTGCCGAGAAGGCCCAGAAATACCAGCAGCCCGATCATATAGCGCGAAATCTCGCGGCCTTCATCAAGCCGCGCCGCGACACCGTCAAGCACCGAGCGGAGTGACAGTGCGGACAGATGCGCCTCCTGGCGCTGGTCGGCCAGCATGGCGTTGACAGTCGCCAGCAGCACCGGTTTCGCCTGCCGATTGTCAAGCTTGCCGGTCTTCTGGATCCCGGTCAGCCACCGCCGCTCGGGCACCAGCCGCAGGATCTGCCTGAATGTATAGGCGATGCCAAGGCCAAGCGCGCCGACAATCACCCCGTTCAGCACAGGATTGCCCATGAACGCGCGCCAAAGCGGCGCGTGAAGCAGGGCCGCAATGGCCGCCACTGTCACCAGAAAGACAAGCATGCGGACGAGATAACGTCGCGGGTCGGTCATCATGGCCTGGTCTCCCATAACAGCTTGGTTGGGCAGATGAAATGACATCTGCAACCTGCTGTCAAAGAATGGCAGGAATGAGGCCGTGTGCAATCAGCATCGAAGGAGGCGCAGCAGATCACCGTGGATTGATGAATTGGCGGCGACGACATCGCCGCTGTCCAGCACCTTGTCGCGCGAGGCGAAATCCGAGATGAACCCGCCGGCCTCGCGAACCAGAATCACGCCGGCTGCGATATCCCACAGGCTGAGACCACGTTCCCAGAAACCGTCAAAACGGCCGGCCGCCACCCAGGCAAGGTCGAGCGCGGCAGCGCCATTGCGGCGCACGCCGGAACTTGCCGCCATGACGTTGCCAAGCTCTTTCAGAAAGGCCGTATGGTCGTCGGCATCACCGCGGCTAAGAAAGGGAATGCCGGTGGCAAACAGCGAATCCGCCATCGCCCGCCGCCCTGATACCCGAAGCCGTCTTTCATTCAGGAACGCGCCCTTGCCCCTTTCGGCATAGAAGAATTCGTTCTTTACCGGGTCAAAGATGCTGCCGGCGGTGATGGTGCGACGGCCTTGCGAATCCGTTTCCATGACCGCGATCGAAATCCCGAAATGCGGAATGCCGTGCAGAAAATTGGTTGTCCCGTCCAGCGGGTCGACAACCCAGACAGGGGCGTCAGGGTCGGCCCCTTCGACAACGCCGCCTTCTTCCAGGTAAAATCCCCAGTCCGGACGCGCCTTTGCCAGTTCACGCCGGATGGTCTTTTCGGCGTTGATGTCGGCGCGGCTGACGAAATCGCCGGGCCCCTTGCGGCTGACCTGCAAATTCTCGACTTCGCCGAAATCGCGAAGCAGCCCCTTGCTGGCATAGATGGAGGCTTTCTGCATCACGTTGATCAGCGCCGATTGGCTGGCCATATCGTTCGGTTCCTTTCTGGGCCCGGAGGAGGGCGGTGTCAGTCCTTGGCGCGTTCGACGTAGGTTGCGTCTTCGGGCCGGACGACGATACGTGTGCCGGCCTCGATATGCGGTGGCACAAGCACCCGCACGCCATTCTCGAGAATTGCCGGCTTGTAGCTTGACGAGGCTGTCTGGCCCTTGACGACGGCGTCGGCCTCGACAACCTCCATCACAACCTTGTCGGGAAGCTGGACCGAAATGGCCTCGCCCTCATGGCTGTTGACGGTCACGGTCATGCCATCCTGAAGGAAGGCCGCGCTGTCGCCGACCATGTCGCGGCTGATCGCCATCTGCTCGTAGGTCTCGGCGTGCATGAAGACAAGATTGTCACCGTCATCAAACAGGAAGGTGCATTCGATTTCCTCGAGGATCACGCGCTCGACCGTTTCCGAAGACCGGAAGCGTTCATTCAGCTTGGTTCCGTCACGAATGTCACGAAGCTCGATCTGGGCAAAGGCGCCGCCCTTGCCGGGCTTCACATGTTCGACCTTGACCGCGCTCCACAGCCGACCATTATGTTCGATGACGTTGCCGGGTTTGATGGCGTTGCCGTTCAGTTTCATCTTGAACCTCGTCGCAGGCATGCCGCATGGCGCGGCGTCACAGGGAAGTCAGGGGCAGGATCCTGTAATCACGGGATCGTGTATTCAATGGCTAGAGTGTTTTGCCGATTTCGGCGGCGTTGTCCAGCATCCGGCACGAAAAACCCCATTCATTGTCATACCAGGCCAGAACCCGGACCAGGCGTCCATTCATCACATGGGTCTGTGTCAGATCGGCAATCGAGCTGTGCGGATCATGGTTGAAATCAATCGATACAAGCGGTCTTTCATTGATTCCCAGAACACCTTTCATCGGTCCCTCGGACGCCGCCTTCAGCAGCGCATTGATCTCCTGCGTGCTGGTATCCTGATTCGAGGTGAAGCCGAAATCGACGACCGAGACATTGGCCGTCGGCACACGGATCGCCGAGCCGTTCATCCGGCCGCGCAGATCGGGCAGCACCTCGCCGACCGAGCGCGCGGCACCTGTCGAGGTCGGGATCATCGACATCGCCGCGGCGCGCGCACGGCGCAGATCCTTGTGGCTTGTATCAAGCGTCGGCTGGTCACCGGTATAGGCATGGATGGTGGTCATATAGCCGGCCTCGATGCCAACCGAATCCGCCATCACCTTGGCAACAGGTGCCAGACAGTTGGTGGTGCAGGATGCGTTGGAGATGACAAGCTGGCCAGGTTTGATTTCATGGTGATTGACACCATAGACAATCGTGGCATCGGCATTCTTGCAGGGTGCCGACACCAGAACGCGGGCCGCGCCGCCGGCAAGATGCGCGGCGCTCTTTTCGCGCTCGTTGAACCTGCCGGAACATTCAAGAACAATATCGACGCCATGTGCGGCATGCGGGATCTTCGACGGGTCGCGTTCATGTGTCATCGCGATCCGCCCGGTGCCGACATCCATCCAGCCGTCGCCGTGGCTGACAGTGCCGCGGGCGCGGCCATGAACGGAATCGAATTCATAGAGATGGGCCGATGTCTCGACCGGGCCGGGGGTGTTGATCAGAACAATTTCGACATCCTTGCGGCCGGTCTCGACAAGGGCGCGCAGAACCATCCTTCCGATCCGGCCAAAGCCGCTGATTGCTAGGCGAACTGTCACTGTCGTCCCCTGTTCTGTCGAGCCGTCATTATCGCTGCTTTAACCTGCTATCGCACGTGCCTGCGCGGCGACGGCGTCGGCGGTGATGCCGAAATGCGCATAGAGATCGCCGGCCGGGCCGGAGGCACCGAACCCGTCCATGCCGATGAAACTGTCCCCGTCGCGAAGCATCCAGTCCCAGGATTGACGGATCGCGGCCTCGACGGCGATACGCGGTGCCGATCCCAGAATGGCGTTGCGTGTGTCCGCATCCTGCTCGCGCAGCAGTTCCATGCAGGGGACCGATACGACTGTCGCGGCAATGCCATCATTGGCAAGCTGGTCGCGGGCGGCAAGGGCGATGCCGACCTCCGAGCCGGTGGCCAGAATTGTCAGCTGCCTGTCCCGGGCGTCGCCGGCAACGACATAGGCACCCTCGGCGGTGCGATTTGCCGTCAGGTCGCCATGCCGGAACTGGGCCAACCCCTGACGGCTGAGCGCCAGAACAGAGGGGCGGTCATGCGCGGCCAGCGCACATTGCCAGGCTTCGGCCGTCTCGACGACATCGCCGGGCCGGAACACCAGCAGGTTCGGGATCGCCCGCAGGGCCGCGACATGTTCAACAGGCTGGTGGGTCGGGCCATCCTCGCCAAGGCCGATGGAATCATGCGTCATCACATAGATCACGCGCTGCTTCATCAACGCCGACAGACGAATCGAGGGGCGGCAGTAATCGGTGAAGACAAGAAAGGTGCCGCCATAGGGAATGGCCCCGCCATGAAGCGCGATGCCATTCATCGCCGCCGCCATGCCATGTTCGCGGACCCCGTAATGGACATAGGTGCCAGCCGGATTGTCGCGGCTGAAGATGTCCTGTCCACCGGCCCTTGTATTGTTCGACCCGGTAAGGTCTGCCGACCCGCCGATCAAGGAAGGGCAGGCGGGGATGATGGCGTCGAGGGCCTTCTGGCTGGCGACGCGGGTGGCGATCTTTTGCGGCTCGGCGGCAAGCGACGCTTTCCATTGCTGCACAGCGTCATTGATGGCGGCGTCGAAATCACCGGCCATTGCGGCGTCGAACGCCGTGCTGTCGGCGGCATCATGCCGGGCCTGCCAGGCATCGCGGGCCACACGTCCACGCGCGCCGACAGCGCGCCAGCTGTCGAGGGTGGCCTGTGGCACCTCGAACGGTCCGTGGCTCCAGCCAAGTGCCGATCGCGTGCCGGCAATTTCATCACCGCCAAGCGGCGCGCCATGCACACCGGATGTGCCGGCCTTGGTCGGCGCCCCATAGCCGATGACCGTCCGGCAGCGAATCAGGGTCGGTCTGTCGTCTTCGGCGCGGGCGTCGCCAATGGCCTCGGACACCGCTTTCATGTCGTGCCCGTCAACGGCCAGCACCTGCCAGCCATAGCTGGCAAAACGTGCCGTTGTGTCATCCGAAACAGTCAGGTCGGTGCTGCCGTCAATCGAGATGCCGTTATCGTCGAACAGCACGATCAGCCTGCCAAGGCCCATATGGCCGGCCATTGACGCGGCTTCATGGCTGATGCCTTCCATCAGGCACCCGTCGCCGGCGATGACATAGGTGTAGTGGTCCACAAGGTCGCGACCATAGCGCGCCGCCATGTGGGTTTCGGCCATCGCCATGCCGACCGCGTTGGCAAATCCCTGGCCAAGCGGGCCGGTGGTGGTTTCGATACCCCCGGCATGGCCAGCTTCGGGGTGGCCGGCGGTGATCGCGCCGAGCTGGCGGAAATTGCGAAGCTGCGCCATCGTCATGTCTTCATAGCCGGTCAGGTGAAGAAGCGCATAGATCAGCATCGACCCGTGCCCGGCTGACAGAACAAACCTGTCACGGTCAGGCCAGTCCGGCGCGCTGGCGTCGAATTTCAGATGGTCCGCGAACAACGCCGTGGCGGCGTCGGCCATCCCCATCGGCATGCCGGGATGGCCCGAATTCGCCGCTTCGACGGCATCCATTGCAAGGGCCCGAATGGCGTTTGCCATATCCTGGCGCTCGGGGGAATTGACCATGAAAATCTCCTTAGGAAGCCACGGGCGAAACTGGACCGCCGGACGCTGCGGGTGACGGTTGGCAATCTGCCTGTCCAGAGGCATCTCGTCAATTGGTGAGTCGGCCCTGTCGGCGATCAGGGCCGGCCAGAGGCCGTGGATCACCGCCGGCTAATCCGATGAAAGCCAAGGAAAAGCGTAAGATACAAAATCAGACTTTATTTGCGTCGTTGCTTGGGGCAGTCTTTCACCGTGATGCCGTCACCCTTGCAAGCCGGGCGCGCCGGTTGCGTCGGCTGAGATATCAGCATCGCGATTCGCCGTATCGACACCCGTCATACGCATCATCATGAACTTGTTTCGGGGAGTTTGACAATGTCGCGACTTGCTGATGCCGAAGCCAAGCTGGAAGCCGCTTTGCAGCAGCTTGAAACGGCACTTGCCAGCCGGTCCGCTGCTGTCAACTCGCACGCTCCAACGTCTGGTCTTGCAGGGTCCGATCTTGCGGCGTCGGATGATGGTCTGGACCGCGCGGCGATCATTGCCGAAATCAGCCGGATCGATGAACAGCTGTCATCCGCCATGCAGATGATCGGCCGCGCCAGACTTGCCGCTGCCGGTGAAGGTGGCAAGGCATGAGCCAGTCGATTGTCACCATCCGCCTGAATGGCACGCCCTACCAGATCGGCTGTGGCGAGGGTGAAGAAGCGCATATCGAATCACTGGCCGGCGAGATCGATGCCATCTTGCAATCGCTTGTCGCCTCGGTAGGCCAGATCGGCGAGGCGCGCCTGCTGGCGATGGCGGCGCTGATTCTGGCTGACCAGGCCCATGAGGGGGGATCCGACATTGCGACCACCCCGTCAGTGGCCGGTCAGGACAGCGAGACGGCGGCAGTGGCATTGGAAACAGCCGCCGCCCGGATCGTGGCGCTTGCATCACGGCTGTCTTCCCACTAGAAACACGGTGTGCGGCAACTGGGCTTTGCGCTTGGATTTTCGATCCCTGGGGCCATAAATCATCTCTTGGGAGCTGCCTCTGATCGGATCGTGGTCCGGTTATCCGCGGCGCCCACCTGCACTGCAGGTCACAGAGGATGAAGCTACCGGCGGTTGCGCTGGTTGCCGCCGCCTTGTCTCGCCCTCCCGATCCGCCGCGTGGTTGCAGCCTGTCCGATGCATGACATGTCCACCGATCCCGCAGCCGCAAAGGCCGAACTTCGCACCCGGGCGTCGGCGCGGCGCAAACAGCTGATGACATCCGATCCCGACGCGCCGGCGCGGCTGGCAGCCCAGGCCGATATCATCTGCACGCTTGCCCGGCGCCGGGATCCGGCCTGTATCGTGGCGGCCTATATGCCGATCCGCTCGGAACTGTCGCCGCTTCGACTTGTCGCCGCACTTGTCGCGCAGGGCATTGTGACCGCGATGCCCGAAACCCCGTCGCCGGGCAACCCGCTTGTGTTCCGGCGCTGGGGTCCGGGGGATGATCTCGTCGACGGTCCCTATGGCACATCCCAGCCGCCAGCCGCCGCGCCTGTTGTCGTGCCGGGGGTGATAATGGCACCGATGCTGGCTTTTGATACGGGCTGTCGGCGACTTGGCTATGGCGGCGGCTTTTACGACCGGACCCTGGCCGGGCTGCGCGATGGCGGGCAGACAGTCACGGCCATCGGCATTGCCTTTGACGGGCAACTGGTCGATAAGGTGCCGGTCGGGCCGCATGATATCGCGCTTGACGCGGTGCTGACACCGTCCGGGCTTCGCCGGGCGGACAACCAACAGCCTGGTGAGGCATGATGCGGGTTCTGTTTCTGGGAGATATTGTCGGCCGGGGTGCGCGCAAGGCGGTCATCGAGCAGGTGCCGGCGCTGCGCGAAGAGCTGGCGCTGGATTTCCTGGTTGTGAACTGCGAGAACGCGGCCGGCGGGTTTGGCGTGACGCCGGCGATCTGCGATGATCTGTTCGCCGCCGGCATCGATGTGCTGACAACCGGCAACCATGTCTGGGACAAGCGCGAGATCATCCCCTATATCGAGTCGACGCCGCGTCTGCTGCGGCCAATCAACATGGCCGAGGGAACGCCGGGTGCCGGTTCGGTCTGCGTTACCGATGATGCCGGACAGAGGCTTGTTGTGATCAACGCCATCACCAACCTGTTCATGTCGGATTACGACCCGGTCTTTCCGGCGGTGAATGGGGCGCTGGTTCGCAACCAGCTTGGCCGGGATGCCGATTTTATCATGATCGATGTTCATGGCGAGGCCACGTCGGAAAAGATCGCCATCGGCCATCACGCCGATTCCCGTGCCACGATGGTGGTTGGAACCCACACCCATGTGCCGACGGCCGATCACCAGATTCTGGCCGGTGGTACGGCATTCCAGACCGACAGCGGCATGTGCGGTGACTATGACAGTGTGATCGGCATGGACAAGCTGGCGGCAACCGCCAGATTTACCGGCACCAACGGGCCGCGCCTGTCGGTGGCGCTCGGCGAGGCGACCCTGTGCGGGCTGCTTGTTGAAAGTGACGAAAACGGCCTTGCCAGGGCGGTGGCGCCGCTGCGCCGGGGCGGACGTCTTGCGGCGGTGACACCGGCAATCTGAAGACGAGGCGCAGTGACATCATGTCGGCGACATCATGTCGGCGACATCCTGTCGGCGCATCGCCACTGGCGCAACCGGTGCCGAATTTGCTATAGCAACGGGGCGGGTGGCCGATTGACCGCCACCGCGCAGCGTTTTGACAGCTAGACCGACCGTAGAACAAAGATTGCACGATCATGGCAGGCCACAGTAAATTCAAGAATATCCAGCATCGCAAGGGCGCCCAGGACAAGAAGCGCGCGAAGATTTTCGGGCGTTTGATCAAGGAACTGACCGTCGCCGCGCGCAGTGGCACGGATGCCACGGCAAATCCGCGACTGCGAACCGCGCTTGCCGCGGCGCGCGCCGCCAACATGCCGAAGGACAATATCGAACGTGTCCTGAAAAAGGCGGAAGGCGGCGAGGGCGAGATCTATGATGAGATCCGCTATGAGGGCTATGGCCCCGGCGGCACCGCGCTGATTGTCGAGGCGATGACCGAGAACAAGAACCGCACCGCATCCGAAGTGCGCGCCGCCTTCAACAAGTTCGGCGGCTCGCTTGGCGAGACCGGGTCGGTCAGCTTCATGTTCGACCGTGTTGGCCAGATCATCTATGCCAGCGATGCAACCGACGCCGATACCATGTTCGAGGCGGCGCTCGAGGCCGGCGCGGACAATGTCGAATCCGATGATGATGGTCACGAGATCACCTGCGCAACCGAGGATTACAACAGCGTTGCCGAGGCCCTTGAAGAGCGTTTCGGCGCGCCGTCCGAAGCGGGTCTTGTCTGGAAGCCGCAGAACACCATCGACGTCAGCGAGGATCAGGCGACAACCCTGATCAAGCTGCTCGACACGCTGGATGACAATGATGACGTCCAGAATGTTTCGTCGAATTTCGACATTTCCGACGAGATCCTGGCCAAGCTGGCCTGACGGGATGGGGGCGGATGCAGATCCTCGGCATTGATCCAGGCATTCGCAACACCGGATGGGGCGTAATCACGCTGGTTGATGGCAGGCTGACGCATGTCGCCAACGGGGTGATCAAACCCGACCCGAAATCTTCCGACAGTGTGCGTCTGCATGTCATCGCCACCGAACTCGCCGCGGTCATCGATCTGCATCACCCTGATTGCGCCGCCATTGAAGAGATTTTCGTGGCCCGGTCCGCGGCGTCGGCGTTGAAGCTGGGGATGGCGCGCGGCGTTGCCATGATGCAATGCGCGGCAGCAGGGCTGCCATTGCGGGAACTTGCGGCGCGCCGGGTCAAGAAATCCGTTGTCGGCACCGGCACCGCCGAAAAGGCGCAGGTGTCGGCCATGGTGACACGGCTTCTGGCTATCCAGGCGGTCAATGCCGATGCCGCCGATGCGCTGGCGATTGCCATTGCGGCGGGGCATGATGGCAGCGCCCCGGCAGGTGATGTGGCACCCGCAGGTGCCGGCTCGGGGCTGGACAGGGCAATTGAAGCGGCATTGGCGCGGGATGCGGGCCGGGCCGCCGGCCGGACGGGAGGCGAATGATGATTGCACAGCTTCGGGGTGCCATTGTCCAGATCGATGACAGGCTGGTGATCATCGATGTCGGGGGGGTCGGCTATGCCGTCACGGTTTCCGGCAAGACCCAGGCTTTATTGTCGCTTGACGGCGGCGTGGTGACGCTGCTGACCGAGATGGTGGTGCGCGAGGACAGCATGACCCTGTTCGGGTTTGGCGATGCGGCGGAACGCGAGGCCTTCCGGCTGTTGGTAACGGTCCAGGGTGTGGGCGCGAAGGCGGCGATGGCCATCCTGTCGGTGCTGACGCCGGATGATCTTGCGGGTGCCATTATGGCCGGCGACAAGGCGATGGTGGCGCGTGCCGACGGCGTTGGGCCAAAGCTGGCGCTGCGGGTGGTGAACGAACTTGCCGCAAAGATCGGGGCCTTGCCGGTATCGGGTGGCGGGGTGGCGATGGCCGGTGCCGGCACGGCTGTGGCCGGTGTGGCGGGGTCGATTGGCGCGGATGCCATGTCGGCGCTGGTCAATCTTGGTTATGGGCGCGCCGAGGCGCATGCGGCGCTGCAACGTGCCCGCATGGCCGGTGCGGCCGAGGATGATCTGTCGGCATTGATCGCGGCGGCGCTTCAGGAAATGGGCCAGTAGGAAATGTGGCAGCAGGAAATGAGGCACTAGATGGCGCAGGATGACGAACGGCTGGTAAGTGGCGAGGCGCCCGAGCGTGCCGATCATGCCCTGCGCCCCGAACGGCTGGCCGACTTTATCGGCCAGGGCGGGGGACGCGCCAATCTGGAAACCTTTATCGCGGCGGCGCGGGACCGCAGCGAGGCGATGGACCACAGCCTGCTTCACGGTCCGCCCGGCCTTGGCAAGACAACGCTTGCACAGATTATCGCGGCCGAGCTTGGTGTCGGGTTCCGGGCCACCTCCGGTCCGGTCATTGCCCGGGCCGGCGATCTGGCGGCGGTGCTGACAAATCTGCGGCCACGCGATGTCCTGTTCATTGACGAGATCCATCGTCTGAACCCGGCGGTCGAGGAAGTTCTCTATCCGGCGATGGAGGATTTCCAGCTTGACCTGATCATCGGAGAAGGGCCGTCGGCACGTTCGGTGCGGATTGATCTGCCGCCCTTTACACTTGTTGGGGCGACAACGCGCGCCGGCCTTCTGACAACGCCGCTCCGGGACAGGTTCGGCATCCAGATGCGGCTGCAATTCTATGGCCGTGAGGAACTGGCGGTGATCCTTGCCAACCAGGCAAGGCGCCTTGACATGGCACTGGCCCCCGACGGCGCGCTGGAAATTGCCGGCCGGGCCCGCGGCACGCCACGCATTGCCGGCAGGCTGCTGCGCCGTGTTCGCGACATCGCCACGGTGGAAGGCTGTGATGAAGTTACGGCTGCGGTGGCAGATGCGGCCTTGCAGCGCCTTGAGGTGGACGCCGCCGGTCTTGATGCGATGGACCGGCGATATCTGGGGTGTCTGGCGGACAATTACGCAGGTGGTCCGGTGGGTGTCGAGACGCTTGCCGCGGTGCTTGCCGAGCAGCGGGACATGCTGGAAGAGGTGATCGAACCCTATCTGTTGCAGACGGGGCTGCTGATGCGCACGCCGCGCGGGCGGTGCCTGTCGAATGCCGGATGGGCCTATCTTGGCCTGACGCCGCCGCCGAGCGCGACAAGGCAGCTGGATATGCTGACCGATATTGGTGATGATGCGTGATCGTGACGCCGATACCGGCACGCCCGACGATATGACGGCGCGGCTTGACGGCTGGGTTGCCGATGGCTGTCACCACTATCCGCTGCGGGTGCAGTTCGAGGATACAGACGCCGGAGGCATCGTCTATCACGCCAATTATCTGGCCTTTGCGGAACGGGCGCGGTCGTCCTATCTGCGTCTGATCGGGATCAATCAGGAAACAGCACTTGCCGGCGATGCCGGACCGCCGCTTGAGGGGGCGATACTGGTCGTGCGGCGGCTGAATATCGACTATCTGATGCCGGCCGGGCTTGGGGCCGCGCTGCGGGTCGAAACGCGGATGAACATGTTGCGCGGTGCCTCGATGCAGCTTGATCAGTCGATCATGAATTTTGAGGATGGCCACATTCTTGCCCGACTTCTCGTCGACATAGTGTGCGTTGCCACCAGCAAGGATGGTGGCAGACGGCCCCGGCGGATTCCCAGCGTCGTTGCCGACAGATTGCGGGCCAGCATGCCCCCCGACACCGCCGCCGGCCCATAGCGCCGCCTGGTGCATGTCTGGCGGTATGTGTCACCCGCACGGGTGCTGGGTGGCATGAGGTTCACAGATGGAATCTGTTGACAGTTTTGTAGCGCATTCGAGTTCTGATCTTACCATTTGGGGGCTGTTTCTGGCGGCCGACCCGCTGGTCAAGTCGGTGATGCTCCTGCTTGTTCTGGCGTCGATCTGGTGCTGGGCAATCATCTTCGAGAAAGTCACCGCAGTCCGGAATGAAAGACGTCATTCCACCCAGTTCGAGGATGCTTTCTGGTCGGGTGGTTCGGCTGACGCGCTGTATGACGAGATTGGCGGCGACCCGCGCGATGCCATGACAAGGGTGTTTGTTGCCGGGATGCGCGAATGGCGCCGGGCCAAGGCAAGCGGTCTTGCCACCGCGGCGCGGTCGGATCTGCGGGCGTCGCTGCTTGGCCGCGTCGAGCGGTCGATGACCTTTACCATCACCCGCGAGATGGAGCGCCTCGAGCGGGGAATGAATTTTCTGGCCTCGATCGGGTCTGTATCCCCCTTTGTCGGGCTGTTCGGCACCGTCTGGGGAATCATGAATTCCTTCCAGTCGATCGCCGAGTCGAAAAATACCAGCCTGGCTGTCGTTGCGCCCGGCATTGCCGAGGCGTTGTTCGCAACGGCGCTTGGTCTGGCGGCGGCGATCCCCGCCGTCATCGCCTACAACAAATTTGCCGGAGACCTGGATCGTGTCGGCGGCAGGCTGGAAACCTTTGCCCAGGAATTCTCGACCCTTCTGGCGCGCCAGCTTGACGAAGGTGGTCGCTGATGGGGATGTCGGTCAACAGGTCGCGCACCGGCCGTCGTCATCGTCCGATGGGCGAGATCAACGTGACACCCTTTGTCGATGTCATGCTGGTTCTGCTGATTGTGTTCATGGTCACAGCGCCGCTGCTGACCGTCGGTGTCGAGGTTGATCTGCCAAAGACAAAGGCCGGTCAGATCAACGCGGATGCCGCGCCGCTGGTGGTATCGATCAAATCGGACGGCACACTGTATCTTCAGGAAACCGAGGTCGAGAGCGACAAGCTGGTGCCGCGTCTTCGGGCCATTTCCGAGGCCAATCCGCAGGTGCGGATCTTTGTGCGCGGGGATGAAGCTGTGGCCTATGGCGAGGTGCTTGGTGTGATGGGTCGTATCCAGGCCGCCGGGTTCGAGCGTGTGGCCCTGGTCGCCAGATTGCCAGAGCCACAATGACCAGAGCCTTGATGACCAGAGCGTTGATAACCAGAGCCTTGATGAGCGGAGCCGCACCCCGATCATGATCCCGCGTCCCTTCATCATTTCGGTAGGTGTGCATGTGGTGTTCACCCTGCTTCTGGTGTTCGGCATTCCGATGCTTGGCCGCGACCTGCCCGAGGAAATGCCGCTGGTGCGCCTCGAGGTCGTCCGCACCGTGCCGGAAACCAATCTGATCGAAGGCGACAAGCCAAGCACCGCAAAGCAGGAGCAGACGGCGACCGTGGCCAAGAAGCCGCCTCCACCGCCGCCGCCCCCGCCGCCGCCACGACCGGCGGCCCCGGCACCTGCGGCCCCGGCACCCAAGCCGGAACCGGCACCTGAGGCCCCGGCGGAGGATCCGTCGGCCGAAGTGCTGCCTGACAAGCCGACACCAAAGCCGAAGCTTGCCAGGATCGACATTCCCAAGCCGAAGCCAAAGCCCGCAGCCAAGGTGGAGCCGAAGGCCAAGCCGAAACCGGTGATGAAGCCTGTGGCCAAGCCGCAGCGGCCGGACCGGCCTGCGCCGCCGACGCCAAAGCCGGCACCCAAGCCGGTGCAGACGGCAAAACCCGCGCCACCGCAAAAGGCCGAGGCGAATGACGCGCTGGCAAGCCAGATCAACAAGATGGTGAAGGATACGAAGAAGCGCGCCGATGCCGCGTCCGGTGTATTGCAGAACCTGGCTGAAGCGAAGATTGCCGCCGATGATGCCGAGCAGGCGCGCAAGACCCAGGAACGCAAGGTTGCCGCCGATACGGTGACCAAAACGCTGTCAGCCGTGGCCGGCAACGCGGTGAAGGCCCCGCCAGAGAAGAGCATTGCGCCGGTCGGCATCGACGATGTCGCCCGCATTCAGCAGCATGTCTCGAAATGCTGGCAGCCGCCGCTTGGCGCGGCTGGAAACGACACCCTTATTGTTGACATATTTGTGTCGGTGAATAGGGACGGAGAAGTTCTGAAAGCAGTGATCGAGGACACGTTGCGTTTCAATCTCGATTCCTATTTCAAGGCGTCGGCAATTGCCGCGCAGCGGGCGATTGTGGATTGTTCGCCACTTCCCATACCGCCGCAGAAATATGATCAGCTCAAGGAATTCACCTTCGAGTTCAACCCGAAATTCATTTCAAGGTAGGGCTTATTCAGATGATGCCGGTTTGCTTCACAGTCCCTGGTCACGGTCGGTTTGCGCCTTTCACCCTTGTCAGGCGTCTTGCCGCGTTGCTTGTCGCCATGCTGATGCTGGCCGAAAGCGCGGTGGCACAGCTTCGTATCGAGATTACCGAGGGCATGGTTGCCCCGACACCAATCGCGATTGCCGATTTCACCGGCGCTGACGGGCGCGTCACCGATGAGGGGCGCGAGATTGCCACCATCATCTCCAACGACCTGCTGAGTTCGGGCCTTTTCGAGCCGATCGACAGCGCGGCCTTTATTGCGCCGCCGGGATCACCGGCGATGAAGCCGAATTTTGCCAACTGGGCACCGCTTGGCGCAAAGGGCCTTCTCGTCGGATCGGCGATTGTCGATGAGAATGGCAAGCTGCAGGTCGATTTCGTGCTGTGGGACGTGGTGACAGAACGCGACCTCAGTTCAGGCACCGGCAGCGCCGACCCGAACGCCCTGCGACAGCTTTCGCACAAGATCGCGGACCTTGTTTACGAGGAATTCACAGGCGACTCAGGCTATTTCGACACCCAGATCGTCTATGTCGCCGAGTCCGGCCCACAGGCCAGCCGCATCAAGCGTCTGGCAATCATGGACCAGGATGGGCACAACCACAAATATCTGACCAGTGGTCTCGATCTGGTGCTGACGCCGCGGTTCTCGCCGACCACACAGGAAATCGCCTATCTGAACTATTTCAATGAAGAGCCGAATGTCTATATCCAGGACATCCGCACCGGCCGCAGCGAACGGCTTGGATCCTTTCCCGGCATGACCTTTGCGCCGCGTTTCGGGCCGAAGGGTGACAAGCTGATCATGAGCTGGGCGCAGAACGGCCTGACCGACATCTACGAGATGGACCTTCGGACCCAGGATATCAGGCAGTTGACCAAATCTGGCTCGATCGACACCGCGCCCTCCTATTCGCCCGATGGCCGCCGTGTGGTCTTTGAATCCGACCGGGCCGGCCGCCAACAGCTCTATGTGATGAACAGCGATGGCACCGGCACCAAACGGATCAGCTTTGGCGAGGGCCGCTATGCAACACCGGTATGGTCACCGCGAGGCGACATCATTGCGTTCACGAAGATGCACAAGGGCACCTTCTATATCGGCATCATGAATATTGACGGCACCGGTGAACGACTGCTTGCCGAAGGGTTTCTGGTCGAAGGGCCGACCTGGGCACCGAACGGGCGCGTTCTGATGTATTACAAGCAGGAACGCTTCAAGGCTGATGGCAGCGGCGGCAAGACCGCGCTGTATCGGGTCGATATCACAGGCTACAACGAGCGGCGCATCATCACCCCGTCGGATGCCTCCGATCCGGCATGGTCACCACTGCGTCGGTAGCATGTTCGGCTGGAATTGAGGTTTTATGCCCTGTTGAACCGGAGTTTTTGTTTCCATTGCAAGGTTTTTTGGGTTAGTAAATGACAAGGATTTGAGGCTCCGGCGAAACCGGAACCGAAAAGGTTGGCTAAATATCTGTTTTTTTGGGGGGTCCTGCAGGGACAAACTCGGCAGTGTGGCTAGTAAAGTCAGCCAATATACAGAAACATTCGGTAAGCCGGGTCGAGAGTGAGCCGGAACTGATACCCGGACTTAATACGGCCGGACCTAATACAGGGAGCATTAACATGTTGCACCGCCTGATTGCACTTGTGGCAGTCGCCTTTTTCGTTGCCGCTTGCGAAACCGCATCACAGACGACAGCTGACAGCAGCGGCGACTCGACGTCGTCCAGCGCGGCATCGTCTGCTTCGACCACTGCCAGCTCCGGGTCTTCCGGCAGCGCCAGCTCTTCCGGCAGCGCCAGCTCTTCCGGCAGCGCCAGTTCTTCCGGCAGTTCGGGTTCATCTGCCAGCTCTGGTGGTGCTTCCGACAAGGCAACCGCCGCCGAGGCTCTCGCCGCGATCGGCAACACGGTCTATTTCGGCTATGACAGCGCGGCGCTGACAGCCGACACCGAAGGCACACTGATGCGTCAGGCGGCATTCCTGAATGCCAATCCGGCGCTGACCGTTACCATTGAAGGTCACTGCGATGAGCGTGGCACGCGTGAATACAACCTTGCCCTTGGCGAGCGTCGCGCCACCGCTGCCCGTGACTTCCTGCTTGCACAGGGTGTCGACTCGGCCCGGATCCGGACCATTTCCTACGGCAAGGAACGTCCTGCCATGGCCGGTTCCACCGAATCTGCCTGGTCGAAGAACCGTCGTGCAGCCACGGTGATCAACTAGCGCATCGGGTATTTCCGGCGGTGGCACAGGTCACTGCCGGACAGAACCAGATCGGAAGAGGAGCCCCCGCGCTCCTCTTTTTTTGCCAAAATTGTGCCTCAAAGCCGCGTTACACCCTAATCAGACCTGTATGTCCCGTTGACGAAAGGATCGTCACATGCACGCGCGTTTGTTGTTGAAATCTGGGTTGAAATCCGGGTTGAAATCCGGCTCCAGCCCCAAGGTGATCACTGGTGTACTCCTTGATCTGGTCACCCGTCTGGTTCCGCGTTCCGGTTCCAGGATAACATCGGCGATCGCGGGCGGTCTGGTTGTTGCCGCGCTTGCCGCGCTCCCGGCCTCGGCCCAGGAAACGCGCGACAATAGCGCAGGACTTTCGACAACGTCCGGTGATACCGGGTCTGCGAATACATCGGTATTGCTGACCCGCCAGAACCAGCGTCTGGAAATGCTGGAAACCGATCTTCGGGACATGCGCGGACAGATGGAAATCGATATCCGGAACCTGAAGATGCAGGTCACCCAGCTTGGCAACAATGCGTCGAGTGGTGAAACCGCGACAACTGCCGAGCTTCGCGACCTTCGGGACCAGGTTGAACGTCTTGCCGACGCGGTCTCGATGGCGAGCCGGCGTATGGAACGGACGCTGGAAATCACTTCGGACATGGAATTCCGTCTTCTGCGGATGGAAAAGCGGCTGCAGACCCTGATGAATCTCGGCGGTGACGAGCTGGCCCGTGCGGCGGTACAGGACGACACCATCGCGGCCGGTGATACGCCGGAGGTGTCAATGCAGCGTGACACCAGCACCGGTGAGATTACATGGCAGATGAGCGCATCGAAGCTGAACGAACAGCTTGCCTCCGGTGCCCAGCAGCCACAGCCGGCAGACACCGGCAATGACGGCACGCTTGCTGCCGGCACCAACGCGGCCACCGGTGCAACCGCTGGTGCAACCGCCGGCGGCGCGCCATCTGACGGAACGCCGGGCGGTGCTTTGGCGTCGGCGGCGCCCGCCATGTCGCAGCCGGCCGCGCCGACCCAGCAACCTGCAGTACCCGTCGTGGCACAGCCCCCAAAGCCCGAAATCCTGCCAGACGCCTCACCCGAGGAGCAGTATAATTTTGCGCTTCAGCGGGCGATGCAGAACGATCTTGAAACGGCGGAGCTTGCCTTTGCCGAATTCCGCCAGTTCAATGTCGGCCATCCGCGTGAGGCAGATTCGCTGTTCTGGCTTGGCCGGATCCAGTTCCTGCGCGGTCAGTTCGAACAGGCGGCGCTGACCTTTTCCGAATTCAGCCGTGCCTATCCCGAGGATGCCCGCCTGAACGACACCACGATCTGGGTGGCTGAATCGGTGTCGCGCTTTGCGCCGCCGGAACAGGCCTGTGATATCTACCGTCAACTGCCAAGCGTTGTGCCGGAGCCGTCGCAGCGGCTGACCGAACGGCTTGCCGCGTTGAGCGAGGCCGCCAACTGCGGTGGCTGATGCCGCCCCTGCAGGTCGGTCCGGGGCCGCGCTTGCGGCAGAATTTGCCAGTGCCATGCGGCGCTGCCTCGATCTGTGTCGGGGCCATGATGAATCCACCACACATCTGTTCACCGCGCTGTCCGGCGGTCCCGACAGCACGGCGCTGGCCTGTCTGACCCGGGATTATGCCGCACAGCACGGATTGCGACATACCGCGCTGATTGTCGATCATCGGATTCGAGACGACAGCACGGTCGAGGCCCGGCGTGTTGCCGACAGGATGCGTGATATCGGGCTCGACGCTGAAATTCTGACCGTTCAGGATGGCGCACCTGCGACCGGCCTTCAGGCCTGGGCACGCGGCCAGCGTTACGCCCTGATGCTGGCACGGGCGCGCCGCGACCGGGGTTGTCTGCTGCTTGGTCATCATGCCGGCGATCAGGCTGAAACCGTGATGATGCGACTTTCCAGGGGGTCCGGCCTTGCCGGTCTTGCCGGGATGGCGCGGGTGTCGCTTCGTGACGGGGTGATGGTGCTTCGCCCGTTTCTCGACATGCCGGCGGCGGCGCTTGTCGATTTCTGTGCGGTGCGCGGGCTGGTGTTTGAACAGGATCCAAGCAATCTGGACAGGCGGTTTGAACGGGTGCGGATTCGCCAGGGTCTGGCGCTGATGGCCGGCCGGGGCAGTGCGATGTCGGATCAATTGGCCCGTCTTGCGCGTGCTGCCCGCGATATAGACAACGCCTTGCTTCGGGGGCTTGCAGGGGCCGACTGTCTGCCGGTCATCCAGCCGGCGGGCTTTGCGCGCCTGCCGGGTTCCATCGACCGGCTGCCCCCGGCCATCGGGGCGCGTCTCCTGGCCCATGTGATCGGGCAGGTGGCACGCCCGTCACCGCCACCGTCACGGCAGTCGCTGGACCGGCTTGTGGCGCGGCTGGCGGTCAAAAGGGCGGCAACGCTGGGCGGGGCGCGTGTCTCGCCTGATGGCGGCGACTGGCTGGTCACGGCCGAGCCCGGGCGGCGTCCGCAGCGTCTGCATGTGCGGGCCGGGCAGCGGGTGGTCTTTGCCGGCATATGGGATATTGCCAGCCCCGTGGACGGCGTCGTCCGGCATCTTGGCCGTGCTGGCAGCGGCGCGGCGCGTGACTGGATGCAGACGCCCGGCTGGTGTGCGCTTCCGTCGCTGGCAAGACGTGCAATGCCGGTGCTTGAAACCCTTGACGGGGCTTTGATTTACCCCCACTTACAAACTAGGGATATGGGAGACAACAGCATTACCAACGCAACGGCACGTTTCTTGCCATTGCCGACATATCGAAATTGATTTCCGGTCATGCCAGCGATCATCGGCTGGCACATGACGAAACACTTGTTTGAAGGAAAGTTGAAACCATGAACAACATGGGTCGAAACATCATTATCTGGCTGATCTTCGGCGCCGCGCTTCTGGCGCTGTTCAACCTGTTCCAGAGCCCGTCATCAAGCACGCCCGGCAGCCAGCTGGCCTATTCCGACTTCATCGCCGAGGTGGAAAGCCAGCAGGTGGTCGAGGTTGTGATCGACGGACGCAATCTCAAGGGCACCGCGAAGAACGGACGTGTGATCACCTCGGTCATGCCGGAAGGCACCGACGTGGTCGCGGTTCTTGACGCCAATGATGTCCGCATCATCGCAAGCCCGGAAGACAGCGGCATGCCGAGCTTCCTGTCGATCCTGCTGTCATGGTTCCCGATGCTGCTGTTCATCGGCATCTGGGTGTTCTTCATGCGCCAGATGCAGGGCGGCTCGCGCGGCGCGATGGGCTTTGGCAAGTCGCGCGCCAAGCTGCTGACCGAACATCAGGGACGTGTCACCTTCGAGGATGTCGCCGGTATCGACGAAGCCAAGACCGAGCTTGAGGAAGTTGTCGAATTCCTGAAGGATCCCGGCAAGTTCCAGCGCCTTGGTGGCAAGATCCCGAAGGGTGTCCTTCTTGTCGGGCCGCCGGGTACCGGTAAAACGCTTCTTGCCAAGGCCATCGCCGGCGAGGCCAATGTGCCGTTCTTCACCATTTCCGGCTCGGACTTTGTCGAAATGTTTGTCGGTGTCGGTGCCAGCCGGGTCCGCGACATGTTCGAACAGGGCAAGAAGAACGCGCCATGTATCATCTTCATCGATGAAATCGACGCTGTGGGACGGCATCGCGGTGCCGGCCTTGGCGGCGGCAATGATGAACGCGAACAGACCCTGAACCAGATGCTGGTCGAGATGGACGGTTTCGAGGCGAATGAGGGTGTGATCCTGATCGCCGCGACCAACCGTCCGGACGTCCTTGACCCGGCGCTGCTTCGTCCGGGCCGTTTCGACCGCCAGGTGGTGGTGCCGAACCCGGATGTGGTGGGGCGTGAGAAAATCCTAAAGGTCCATATGCGCAAGACGCCGCTTGCCGAAGGTGTGGATGCCCGCATCATCGCCCGCGGCACGCCCGGATTTTCCGGCGCCGATCTTGCCAACCTTGTGAACGAGGCGGCGCTTCTTGCCGCGCGCAAGGGACGCCGTACCGTGTCGATGCAGGAATTCGAGGAGGCCAAGGACAAGGTCATGCTGGGGTCGGAGCGCCGGTCGATGGTGATGACCGACGATGAAAAGCGCCTGACCGCCTATCACGAGGCGGGGCACGCCGTTGTGGCGCTTCACTGTCCGGCCTCCGATCCGATCCACAAGGCAACCATCATCCCGCGCGGCCGCGCGCTTGGTATGGTTATGCGCCTTCCCGAAGGCGACCGGATTTCACTGGCGCGCCAGCAGATCTATGCCGATCTGCGTGTTGCCTGTGGTGGCCGTATTGCCGAGGAGTTGATCTTTGGCGAAGAGCGCGTGACGACAGGCGCCTCGTCGGATATTCGGATGGCCACCGATATGGCCCGCCGGATGGTTACCGAATGGGGCATGTCGGACAAGCTGGGCTTTCTTGCCTATAACGCCGACGAGCAGGAAGTCTTTCTTGGCCGGTCGGTGTCACAACAGAAAAACGTGTCCGATGCCACCGCGTCGATCATTGATTCCGAAACGCGGCGGATCGTCGACGAAGCCTATGGCGACGCCATGAAGATCCTGAAAAAACATCATGACGAGCTGGAACGGCTGGCCCAGGGGCTTCTTGAATATGAAACGCTGAATGGCGACGAGATCAAGATCATTGTCGAGGGGGGGACGCTGTCCCGCGAAGACCCTGCCGATGATGTCGAGACACCGCGGGCCAAGCGCAAGCGTGCCTCGATACCGGGCACAGGCCGGCCAAAGACGCCCGGCAACGAGCCTGCGTCCCCGCAATAACCGGCTGGGTCATTGGCTGACGTGACAGATACCACCGAGCTGATACGACTGGCGGCGCCAAAAGCGCCGCCTTTCGCCGTTCCGACATGGCTGCGGCCTGTCCCGGTACCGGCAGGCACGCATCGGCTTGCCGGTGGCTGGGCGTCATTCGATGTTGTCGACATCCTGCAGCGTGATGCGGCAGGCTACAGCGTGTCGCGGCACCCCCTTGATGCGGTCATGGCAATCGCCGGTGACCGGAACCTGGCGTCGTCAATGATCGACCGGCTGACAGACAGGCGGCCCGACTGGGCGGGGCTGGCGCTGGACCAGCCGACGATCATGGGCATTCTCAATGTCACGCCTGACAGCTTTTCCGATGGGGGGCAGCATAATCTGCCGGCGCGGGCCGTTGCCGCCGGCCGGGCGATGATCGAGGCCGGTGCCGCTATTGTCGATATTGGGGGGGAATCCACGCGCCCCGGTGCCGATCCCGTGACCCGCAACCAGGAACTGGCGCGGGTATTGCCACCGATCGCCGGGTTGAAGACTGCCGGCACGGTGCTGTCGATCGATACACGACACGCCGAGGTGATGACGCGCGCTACGGCTGCCGGTGCCGGTATCATCAATGATGTGAACGGGTTGCGCGGTGAAGGCGCGCTGGATGCCGCGGCGGCCAGTGGCTGTGCCGTGGCCATCATGCATATGCAGGGTACACCCGAGACGATGCAGCAGGATCCCCGATACGGGTTCGCGCCTGCTGAAATCTATGAATTCCTTGAACAGCGGATCGCCGACGCCGTGCGTGCCGGGATCCCGCGCGAGCGGATTGCCATCGATCCGGGGTTCGGTTTTGGCAAGTCACCGGCCCATAATCTGTCTTTGATTGGCTGGACCGCGATGTTCCACGGCCTTGGTGTGCCGATCCTTGTCGGGGTCAGCCGCAAATCATCCATTGCCAGCCTGTCGGCAGGCGAGGCGGCGGATCAGCGGCTTGCCGGCTCGCTGGGTCTGGCGATGGCGGCGGTGGCGCAGGGATGCCAGCTTGTCCGCGTTCATGACGTGCCCGAAACAAGACAGGCGCTGGCCATTCAGATGGCACTGACGGCAAGCATATAGCGGCTTGAGAAAGCTTGGTCCTGATCCTATTGTGGCGGGAACCGTGATTTTACGGAGAAGGAAGCCGATGGCGGGGATGTTTGGAACAGACGGCGTCCGGGCGCGGGTCAATACCGGTGCCATGACCGCCGAGGCCATTGTCAGGCTGGCGCTGGCTTCAGGCCGCTGGTTCATCGACAACAATCCCGAAGGCCGGACCGGCAGGCCGCTGGTCGTGATTGGCAAGGATACGCGGGTGTCCGGCTATATGGTCGAGGCCGCGCTGGTTGCCGGCTTTACCTCGATCGGCATGGACTGCCGTCTTCTGGGGCCGATGCCGACGCCCGGGGTCGCCTATCTCACAATGTCCCTGCGGGCGCATCTCGGGGTGATGATTTCGGCCAGCCACAATCCGTTCGAGGATAATGGCATCAAGCTGTTTGGCCCGGATGGCTACAAGCTTGCCGATGACATCGAGACGGGGATCTCCGACCTTGCCGCCGGATCGATAGAATTGTCGGCACCTGCCGATCTTGGCCGCGCCGCCAGAATGCTGGATTCGGTGGGCCGGTATGTCGAATTCGCGAAATCAACGCTGCCAAGCGATGTCAGGTTCGACGGGCTGAAGGTTGTTGTCGACTGTGCCAATGGCGCGGCCTACCGGACCGCCCCCGACACGCTTCGCGACCTTGGTGCCGAGGTTGTCGTGATTGCCAATGAACCCGACGGGTTCAACATCAACCAGAACTGCGGCGCTGTTCATCCAGAACAGCTGGCGGACAAGGTCAGGGACACAGGTGCCGATATCGGCATTGCCCTTGATGGTGATGCCGACAGGTTGATTCTGGTTGATGAAGGCGGGGCTGTCATTGACGGTGATCAGGTGCTGGCCTGTCTGGCCCGCGAGATGCAGGCGGCGGGAAGGCTGACCGGCGGCGGCATTGTCGGCACGATGATGACGAATGGCGGTATTGAACCGTTTCTCGACGGGTTGGGGCTGGCCCTGCACCGCACAAGGGTTGGCGACCGCTATGTTCTGGAGGCCATGCGAAGCCACGGGATCAATCTCGGCGGGGAATCCTCGGGCCATATCCTGATGACCTCGCTCAGCACCTCCGGTGACGGGCTGATCGCGGCCCTGCAGATGCTGCGGCTGCTGGCCAATGACGACCGGCCGGCAAGCAAGCTGTTCCACGCCTTTACCCCGAAATGCCAGAAGCTGGAGAATCTGCGCGGGGTGGACCGGTCGGTTCTTGAACGCCCGGCGGTGGTTTCCGGGCTGGCGGCAATTGAATCCGGCCTTGCCGGCAAGGGGCGGCTGCTGGTGCGCGCCTCCGGTACCGAGCAGCTGCTGCGGATCATGGTCGAGGCGGATGACGAGCCGCTTGTCGACAGCACGATTGCTGAAATAATTTTGCTCATCGAATCCAAAGCTTCTGAAGCTCAATAAAAACAATCTGTTAAACAAAAGCAAAATCTTTCACGCCGAATCCGGATCGGCGGTTGACCTGCCGCGCCCTCTGGCCCATCTTCTGCGTGGGCCGTCACCCCCCAACGGGTGGCAACATTATTGACGAGGGCGTTATGACCACCGTACCCAAGCCGGCCACCAGACCGGATTCGCCGCTGTTTTCGACGGGACCAACCCGCAAACGGCCAGGATGGACCCCGGACGCGCTCGATACCGCCTCGCTTGGCCGCTCGCACCGCGCCGCCCATCCCAAATCCCGCATCCAGACATGTCTGTCGATGATCCATGCCAGCCTGGGGCTGCCCGACGACTATCTTGTCGGCATTGTTCCCGGTTCGGACACGGGCGCTGTCGAGATGGCGATGTGGTCGCTTCTTGGCGCGCGCGGTGTCGACGTTCTTGGCTGGGAGGCGTTCGGCAAGGCGTGGATCAAGGATGCCACGGGCGAGCTGACGCTGGACCCGCTGGTCTGCCACGAGGCGGAGTATGGCGATCTTCCCGACCTGTCGAAGGTCAATTTCGACCATGACGTTGTGTTTACCTGGAATGGTACGGCATCGGGCGTTCGCGTTCCGGGTGGCGACTGGATCCCGGATGATCGCGGCGGTCTGACCATCTGCGACGCGACATCGGCTGTCTTTGCGATGGAGATGCCGTGGGACAAGCTGGATGTGGTGACATTCAGCTTTCAGAAGGCCCTTGGCGGCGAAGGCGGGCACGGTGTCATCATCCTGTCGCCGCGCGCCGTCGACCGGGTGAACAGCCATCAGCCATCCTGGCCGGTGCCAAAGGTGCTGAAGCTGCACAAAAAGGGCGGGCTTGATACCGCGCTGTTCGAAGGGGCGACCATCAACACCCCGTCAATGCTGGTAATCGAGGATGCCATTGACACGCTGCGCTGGGCCGAAACGCTTGGCGGGGCAAGGGGCCTGATCGCGCGCGTCGAGGAAAGCTTTGCCCATTACCGGAGCTGGCTTGCCGACACCGCCTATTTTGCGCCGCTGGCGCGTGAGGCGGCCACGATGTCGCCGACAGCGCTGTGTCTGGTGATCAATGATGCCTGGTTCACCGCTCAGGATGCAGCGACACAGAAGGCGGTTGTCAAATCGATGCTGACACGGCTCGAGGAAGAGGGTGTCGCGGTTGACATCAATGCCTATCGCGACGCGCCGACGGGTCTGCGGATCTGGGGCGGTCCCACCGTGGATCCAGAGGATATCAGGCGGCTTCTACCCTGGGTCGACTGGGCCTATGAAACCGCCCGCGCGCACCACCGGCAGGCCGCGGCCTGAGCGAACAGACATGCCCGGCAGACGGCACGCGGCCGTGCCGGGCACCCCTACCGGAAATTGCAGATGACGCTGTGCGTCAGGAAGGACGATACCGTGCCAAAGGTACTTATCAGCGACAAGCTCAGCCCCCGGGCTGTCGATATTTTTGAAGCTCGCGGCGTCGAGGTTGATGTGAAAACCGGCCTTGACCCGGCAGAGCTTGCCGCCATCATCGGCGCGTATGACGGGCTGGCGATCCGGTCCGCCACCAAGGTGACGGCCGAGATTCTGGCCGCCGCCGACAATCTGAAGGTTGTCGGCCGTGCCGGGATCGGGGTCGACAATGTCGATATTCCGGCGGCGACGGCGCGCGGTGTGGTGGTGATGAATACCCCGCATGGCAATGCGGTGACGACAGCGGAACATGCCATTTCGATGATCCTGGCGCTGGCGCGCCAGATACCGGCTGCCAACGAATCCACCCAGGCCGGCAAATGGGAAAAATCCCGGTTCATGGGCACCGAGATCACCGGCAAGACGCTTGGCCTTGTCGGCTGTGGCAATATCGGGTCGATTGTCGCCGACCGGGCGCAGGGGCTGAAGATGAAGGTCGTTGCCTATGATCCGTTCCTGACCCCTGAAACAGCACGCCGCATCGGCGTCGAAAAGGTCGAGCTTGACGAGCTGCTTGCACTGGCCGATTTCATCACCCTCCATACCCCGCTGACCGAGCAGACCCGCAACATCCTGTCGGCGGATGCGCTGAACAAGACCAGGGCCGGGGTACGGATCGTCAATTGCGCGCGTGGCGGGCTGGTCGACGAGCTGGCGCTGGCGGCGGCGCTGGCGAATGGTCATGTCGCCGGGGCCGCGCTGGATGTGTTTGAAACCGAACCGGCGCGCGAGAACCCGCTGTTCGGCATGGACAATGTCATCGCCACGCCGCATCTGGGGGCCAGCACGACCGAGGCCCAGGAAAAGGTCGCCCTTCAGGTGGCCGAACAGATGGCGGATTTTCTGGTGAATGGCGCTGTGACCAACGCCTTGAACATGGCTTCGGTATCTGCCGAGGAAGCGCCGATCCTGAAACCCTATATGGAGCTTGGCCGCAAGCTGGGGGCGTTCCTCGGCCAGGTTGAAAGCCCGGAACTGACCTCGGTCAGCATCGAATTCGACGGCAAGGCGGCGGGGCTGAACCCGGAACCGGTCGTGGCCTCGACGGTGGCCGGTCTTCTGGGTCCGGTGATGGATTCGGTCAATATGGTGAACGCCGCCGCGCTGGCGGCCTCGAACGGCATCGCGCTGTCGACGGTACGGCATGAACGGCGCTGCGACTATGAAACGCTGCTTCGCGTGACCGTGACCTATGCCAACGGCACCCGGACCATCGCCGGCACGCTGGTCGGTGGTGACAAGGCCCGGATCGTCGAGGTGCAGTCGATCCCTGTCGAGGCCGATTTCCCGGACACGCTTCTCTATCTGCGCAATTACGACAAGCCGGGGTTCATCGGCGATCTCGGCAGCCTGTGTGGACGTCACGGCATCAATATCGCGACCTTCCATCTTGGCCGGCGCGAGGCCGGTGGCGAGGCGATCGCGCTTGTCGAGATTGATCAGAAAATCGACAATGATGTGATGGCCGAACTTCGCAAACTGCCCCAGGTGGTGCGTGCCGACATGCTGCATTTCGCCTGACCGGGCCAGCGGCATGATTCGGCGTGGCATCGCGCATCCGCCCTGCCGGTGATGCGGGGCGGCTTGCCGGGGCGGCGATTTTTGGCTATCACTGTCGCCGTTTGTGCGTCGCTGCGGCGCCATGCCCATGACATTCCCACAGGACAGGTATCAGCATGACAAACGTGGCCGTAATCGGCGCCCAGTGGGGCGATGAGGGCAAGGGCAAGATCGTTGACTGGCTTTCCAGTCGCGCCGACGTGGTGGTCCGGTTTCAGGGCGGCCACAATGCCGGCCACACGCTGGTCATTGGGGGGGTTGAATATAAATTGTCGCTGCTGCCATCCGGCATCGTGCGGCCCGGCAAATTGTCGGTCATCGGCAATGGCGTTGTCATCGACCCGCATCATCTGATTGCCGAGATTGCCCAGCTTCGCGGCCAGGGCGCGGCCATTTCGCCGGACAGTCTTGTCGTATCCGATACGGCGGCGCTGATCCTGCCGCTGCATCAGGCGGTCGACCATGCCCGCGAGGCGATGCGCGGCAGTGGCAAGATCGGCACCACCGGGCGCGGCATCGGCCCGGCCTATGAGGACAAGGTGGCGCGGCGTGCCGTACGGCTGGGTGATCTGGCAAGCGAGGACACGCTGCGGGCCAAGCTGGCGGCGCTGGCGGCGCATCATAATGTCTGGCTGAAGGCCGCCGGCGAGGCCGAGGTCGACCCCGAGGAAATGCTGGCCGGGCTGCTGGCCATCCGCGATCAGATCCTGCCCTTTGCCGGGCAGAGCTGGCGGGTGCTTGAAGCGGCCCGTGCCGACGGCAAGCGGGTGCTGTTCGAGGGCGCGCAGGGCGTGATGCTGGATATCGACCACGGCACCTATCCCTTTGTCACCTCGTCGAACACGGTGGCCGGTCAGGCGGCGACGGGCGCCGGCACCGGCCCGACCAATATCGGGTTCGTTCTGGGGATCACCAAGGCCTATACAACGCGGGTCGGCAGCGGCCCGTTCCCGACCGAGGATTTCGGTGCCGATGGCGACCGGATGGGCGAGCGTGGCCGCGAATTCGGCACCGTTACCGGGCGCAAGCGCCGCTGCGGCTGGTTCGATGCGGTGATGGTACGCCAGGCCAACGCGGTGGCCGGCATCACCGGCATGGCGCTGACCAAGCTGGATGTTCTCGACGGGTTCGAGACGTTGAAGATCTGCACCGGATACGATGTGGACGGCCAGATGCTGGACCATTTCCCGTCCGATGCGGCGGCGCAGGCCGCCTGCACACCGGTCTATGAGGAAATGCCCGGCTGGTCGGAAAGCACCTATGGGGCGCGCAGCTGGGCCGAACTGCCGGCCAATGCGGTGAAATATATCCGCCGGGTCGAGGAATTGACCCGCACGCCGGTGACGCTGCTCTCGACAAGCCCGGAACGCGACGACACGATCCTCGTCACCGACCCGTTCGGCGGGTGAGGGGGATTACGCCGCCAGCAGGTGATCGGTCGCCACCACTGTCTGCAAGGGCTGGTTAAGCGCCTCGCTCATTGCGATGGCCGCCATTCTGTAATCATCACCAACAAGGTCATGCTTGCCAAGCATGCCTAGATAGTGGCTTCGCAGCAGCATGTCTGCGGTCGGTGCCAGCGGTTTGCGGCGTTCGGTGCGTTTTTCCGCCGCCGCGACGCGTTGCTTGTCGCTGTAGCCGAGCAGACGTCCAAGGTCGGTCTGTGAAAAGGCCATTTCACCGCGCAGGAACCGGATTTCGCGCGGGCCGAGTGGCCGCCGCAACCTGCAAAGATGCAAGCCGATGGCTGCATGGATATTGTCCAGCGCAAGCAGGCGCAGATCACCATCCTCGCTGATCTCAAACAGGCCCGGTGCCAGCCAGTAATTGTCCAGTCCGCTCAGGCTGTAATGATAGAATTGGTCCCTGTCGGCATCCGGCGAGAGATTGCGGACTTTGATTCTGTTCATTGTGCGTCTCCCCTTCACGTCTGCCCTGTGGCGGTGGTGACCGGTCTTTCTTTGATATTAAAATAATACCAATTTGCCATTCTTCCAAGAATAAAGTATAAAAAATATACCTTTATTGTCTTTCGAGATGGTCTGTCGGAACGGGTGATTGATGGAATGGCTGGGGGCCAGCCATGTCATCTGTGGCAAGTGAAATGTTGTCCCCGTTAAAGTATCGCTAACGCCGGTGAGCCGTACCCGGCGCGGATTCAGGCTGTAATGCGCCGCGCGCTGCCGCAACCGCTACACATTTGTGTGAGTGGGGGTGGTATGGCGGTGAGGGTTGTTGGAAAGAAACAGAAGTCGACGGCGGTGTTGCCTTCGTCTGCTGTGTTGTAAAATATTTGACAGTATTTATTTTTTGCTTCTATGGTTCGCGTGGAGGTTCGGCTTCTGGGAAGGCCATTTGGAGAAATCCTTATCGCAGTCTGCAGAAGGCATTACCTCCTTCTTTATTTATGGCTTCCTGATTTATGACTCAATTTATTGTGCGGGACGAATAGGGGTCCGGCACATAGATTATTCCATACAGGTTGTAGGTTTTTCCTTCGGTTCCGTCATATGACTGTCCTTGATACTGGAGCGCCCCACAACGCCCCCCAAATTGTTGGTGTATATCATCTCGTGATGCCCCGGCGAATCCCCACTCGGGACGGCGAAATCCCCAGTTTATGCAATATATGCAGATGTCAGCCGCCTGCACTCCGGCAGACAGTTCGGAGTCAATGAATAGCGGTGTCGGGACAATCCACTGTGCCCGTCTACGGCCGTTCTGCGATTTCTCGAAATAGTCTCCTATGCGTTTCAAAAACCGGCGGTCCTCGGTCTTGTCCGATTGGTCCATGACCAGCAGTCCATGCTCACCTTGTTTCTCAAGAAACCAAAAATATCGTTCAAGCAGGAAATTCTGGTCCTTTCTCAGGAAATCACTGAACTGATAGTCTCGTGGCGGTTTAATTCCTCTTGGTATGGCGGCGGCGAAGAGTTGGGCCTCATGCTCTTTCAGGAGATCGAAAATTTTTTCCACCATCATCAAGGATGCCTGACCGTATGCGGTGAATTCATCCTTCCTGGGTGCTGTCTTTTTTCGTTTGCTGTCCAGGAATCGACGGACAAGCTGTTGCCTCTCCTGGTCCCTGAACAGAGGTGACCGTCTTGCCCAGGTGAACCTCTGGTGCTCCAGCAGTTTTGATCCTTTAAGTTCAATTCTGAATTCCGCCAAACTGACGCCGAAGATATCTCTTTCAGCTTTTCTCACGGCATTGGTGAACTCCCAGATGTGTTTGGCATGGAGCGCTACTCCGCCTCTGACTTCAAGCGGCGTGTTTTTGTGGTCATGGCCACTTTCATCCATGAATAAAAGCCAGGACATGCTCATGCCTCGTTAGCTGTGAGGTGTCAGTTGCAGGGATAGCTCTTCATCTGGTTGAGTCCGTTAGCTATCCATCCACACCACCCTAACCCGCATCCCGCTAAATTTTCGTTAACGCCTGCTTCGGCTTTGAGTACAATGGTACTCCGTTAAGACCGTGCGGTGTGGTGTGTTGCAGTGAAGTGTCTGGAATCATTATGATTTCTGAAATTTCCGCCCCCGATTTGCAAAGGTCGGGGGTGCTGGGTATCGTGTCGATACCACTACGTCAAAGTAGGTCTAGGCGACCCCTGTCGGGTCGCCTGCCGAATAGAACACCCTCGCGGGGAATAGGCAGGAACTTCGCCTAGGCCTAGTTACGTAGTGGTCGGCCTGACGCCAGGCCGGCCTGTGACAGCGTGCCGTTACCTTTGACATATGCAACCGCAGCCTTTGAGAGGGGAAGGGGCCATGCCCCGCCGTGACACATCACACCATGCCCGTTGTGCCATTATGGATCTGGCAAGTATGGGTCTTGCCGAAATAAATTTGGGCCGTAGGGGTTTTGGCGGTCTGCTGCTGGCAGGTCTACTGCTGGTTGGCGGCTGCGCCGGGCAGGCACCTGTGGCCGGGACGATGGGGCAGGATGAGATCGACCGGATGTTTGACGGGCTGATAGAAAGTCTCGTCACTGACCGGGCCCCCGATATGGCAACTGATATGGCCCCCGATATGTTCGCTGACCGGATGGACCATCATCCGGGGGCGGGCATGTCCATCGAGATGTTGCTGGAATTGTACAATAAATCCACCGCCGCGCAGGACTGGCAGCGATTGCCCGACATGCTGTCGCCGGTCACACCATCGGCCTTCTAGGCCACCTTCTAGGCCACCTTCTGGGCCGCCTTCTAGGGCGCTTCCATGATCTTCAGGATTGTCGGTTGCCCGGCCCCCTGGCTCTGGCGCCGGATGGTGATCTGGCTGTCGGTTCGGGGCGTGGCTGTTGCGGGCGTGGCTGTTGCCGACGCTGGCAACTGGGACGCTGGCAACTGGATGGGCGTTTCCTGATGGTCATCCGCCTCGATCACCAGCGGCGCGGTGTGGCTGGTGGTGTTGGCAGGTGCCTGGCGTCCCGACGCAAGCGCCTGCTGCAACAGATGCTTGGCTGTCGGCGTGGTGGTGATGCTGTTGGTGCGGGAAATCAGCCGCGCCGGCTTGCCGCCTTCGGGGGCGGCCATAAACAGGATTGTGCCGGTCTGGTCCCCTGATGGCTGCTCGGCTGACGGGCCGGTGGCCTCGATGCCCCCGGAATCGGCCACCATATCGATATCTGCCGTATTGCCGGGGCCGGTATTGCCGGGCCCGTCGAGATGAACAGTCTTCTGGGTGCCGGACCCGCACCCGCCAAGCGCCAGCATCATGACCGCGACGACAGGAACGATACCGGTCCTGATGGCTCTGGTCCTGATGACCCCGGCCCCAAATCGGCACAGGGGTTTCCAATGACCGCAGCGCCGATCATCGGCCTGGTATCCGGCAGATTGATGTTCGGCAGATAGATTTTGTAGATTTCGGGCAAAGGGTACCATGTACCCGATGATGCCGGGTATATGTTAAGCAGAGGTTAGCACCGCTTCACAAACCGGCGAGACGGCACGCCATTTTCGGCCTAGGCCCCCAGAAGGGCAGCCTCGCCGCTGTCTGCCGGCAGCAGCTTCAATTCCTCGGCCTTGTCGCGGACGGCCTTTTGCAGCTTTTCAAAGGCCCGCACCTCGATCTGCCGGATCCGTTCGCGGCTGACCCCGAATTCGGCGGCAAGATCCTCCAGCGTCAGCGGTGGTTCGGCAAGGCGGCGCGCCTGCAGGATCCGCTGTTCGCGTTCGTTCAGATCGCCGATGGCGTCCATCATCAAACGCTGGCGGGCGGAAAATTCCTCGGCTTCGGCAAAGGTTGTCTCCTGATCCTCGCTGTCATCCTCCAGCCAGTCCTGCCATTCGCCGCTGCCCTCGCCGTCGCGTGACAGCGGGACATTCAGCGAACGGTCATTGCCGGCCATACGCTGGTTCATCGACATGACCTCGGCCTCGGTCACGTCGAGGCGGGTGGCGATTTCGGTTACCTGTTCGGGCTTCAGATCACCATCATCGATGGCCTGGATCTGGCCCTTGATACGGCGCAGATTGAAGAACAGCTTTTTCTGGCCGGCGGTGGTGCCGATCTTGACCAGCGACCATGAGCGCAGGATATATTCCTGGATCGCCGCCTTGATCCACCACATGGCGTAGGTGGCAAGCCGGAATCCCTTTTCCGGCTCGAATTTCTTCACCGCATGCATCATGCCCAGATTGCCCTCGGAAATCAGGTCGGCAACAGGAAGACCATAGCCGCGATATCCCATCGCGATCTTGGCGACAAGCCGCAGATGGCTTGTCACAAGCCGGTGCGCGGCGTCGACATCGCCGCGTTCCTTCCATGCCTTGGCCAGCATGTATTCTTCCTTCGGCTCAAGCATCGGGAACGAGCGGATCTGCTCAAGATAGCGCGACAGATTCCCGTCCGGGCTGATCGCGGGGAGGTTCGTCTTCGACACTGCCATCTGTTTCTCTCCATCGTTCATTCATGGAGGCGGTCATTCATGGAGGCCGGGATGCACGGATTAGCGGCCTTTGTCATGACTATTGCCATTAACCTGACTAAACCACGCATTCAGGGCGGGATTAAGGCGATATTCGGCAAAAGTCTTTTTATGGGTGAAGGTCTGCCTACGGGGTCTATATAGGGGTTTGTGGGCCGAATTCAATGGCTGAATATTGTCTTTCTCTTTGAAATAAAGCGATATTCTTTGCGATCTCTGGAAAGTCTAGCGCCGGGGGCGGGCCGTGGCGCGGCGCGCGATTCCCTGTTCGATAATGCCGACCAGCGCGCTCATGTCGGCTGGCAGCGGGGTTTCGAATTCCAGCATCTCGCCGGTCACCGGATGGGCCAGCCCCAGGCGCGTCGCATGCAGCGCCTGGCGGCCAAACCGGCGGATTTCGGTCAGACAGTCACGCGCCGGCGCATCCGGCATCTGGCCGCTTCGCATTGGTCGGCCATAGACGGAATCGCCGATCACCCCATGCCCAAGATGCGCCATATGAACACGAATCTGGTGCGTGCGCCCGGTTTCCAGCCGACATTCAACAAGGCTGGCAAAGGGGGGAAGGCGGCGGATCACACGCCAGTTCGTGGCGGCAAACCGGCCATTCGCGACAACGGCCTGCTTTTTCCGGTCGCGGTTCGAACGGCCGAGCGGCGCTTCGATCCTTCCGTCATTCTCGCCCGGCATGCCCCACAGGATGGCGGTGTAGCATCTGTCCAGATCGTGGGCGGCGAACATGTCGGTCAGGCGGGTATGGGCGCGCTGGCTCTTTGCCGCCAGCATCACGCCGGATGTGTCCTTGTCCAGCCGGTGGACAATGCCGGGCCGCATTTCGCCGCCAATGCCCGTCAGGCCGTTGCCACAATGGTTGATCAGCGCGTTGACAAGCGTGCCATCGGGCTGTCCCGGACCGGGGTGGACAACCATGCCAGCCGGTTTGTTGATCACAATCAGGTCCGCATCCTCGAACATGATGTCGAGGGGAATATCCTGCGCCACCGGTCTGGCGTCGCGCACCGGCGGCAGGCTCAACACATAGGTGGCACCGTCACGGACCGCCTGTGACGGGTCGGTTATCACCGTGCCGTCCTCGGTCACGGCACCTTCGAGGATCAGCGCCTTGACGCGGGTGCGCGACAACGGCTCGTCGCCTGTCACGGCGGCGGCAAGAAACCGGTCGAGACGGTCGCCGCCGGCGGTGTCATCGGCGGTAACTGTCAGATGCTGTGTGGCGTTGCTGGTCATTGGCGGGCAGACTAGCCTATATTGACCGGCGAAGACACTCTTCAATGGGGCGGCGGCGTCCCGGAAAGGCATTGTGATGCAATCTGGTGACCCAAAGGCGGCGGATCATGAGGCACAGCCATCCGCCATCGTGCGGAATCTGGGCATGATCAAGGCCGCGGCCATCATCATGGGGGTTCTGATCATCGTGCTGACAGCGGTGGTGATCGGCACCATCGCCTCGCGGCTGGCAAAGATGAGCGCACCGCCGGCCGAAATGTCGATCTCGCTTCCCAAGGGGGTGACGCTTCGCTCGGCAAGCGCCGATGGTGACGGGTTCGTCATTGTTGTCGATACACCGCAGGGGCCGCAGATCTGGCGGCTGTCGCCGGATGGCGCGCCGGTGCAGACAATCGGGGTCGTGTCCGAATAGGCGTGATCTAGAGGCCGATTTCCGCGCGCACCGACAGCAGCAGCCCTTCAAGCGGCATCGCGCCAAACCCCGGCACGTCATAACCGATGACAAGCGGCAGGATATAATAGCGAATGATGAACAGAAGGAACGCCAGATAGAGCGGCGCTGTGCGGTCGATCACCCAGCGCGGTGCCAGCATCATCACGACGCGGGTCGGTGGCATGACAAGCGTGTTCAGGGCGCGCATCAGGCCGAGCCGGCTGTCTTCCTTGATGAACATCGACATCAGGAACCGCAAAGCGGCAGCCCACATCAGAATGCCGAGCGGCAGATCGATCACGATCCCAAGGGCTGGCAAGCTGTCCGCCATGATATGTCCCCGTCGATGTCCCCACGCGCCCAACCCAGCTTAGACAGCGGTGATGATGAATCAAGATTTATCGTCATGCCGGCATTTATCGTCATTCCGGCAAGGTTGGTCAGCAGGCTGGCTGTGACAGGCCCGCAAAGGCGGTGATTGTCCGCCCTGAAGGCCTGCAAAGATCATCTGTTGGCGGCCCATTGCGGCCCATTGCCAGATTGCTTGTTGAGATTGGGGGGCGCGCACGCTAGAACCTGCCAGGGCCACTGCCTGTCAGGCTGGCCACAAAGACAATGCGCCGACCGTTGGCACTGCCGGTTTGTTCAGTCAGGAGACACATAATGTCCAGCCATCAATATGTTTACGTCATGCATCGCCTGTCCAAGACTTGGCCCGGCGGCAAGGAAGTGCTGAAGAATATCAGCCTGTCCTTTCTTCCCGGCGCGAAGATCGGCGTTCTCGGCCTGAATGGCGCCGGCAAGTCGACATTGCTGAAGATCATGGCCGGGCTGGATACAGACTTCAATGGCGAGGCATGGGCCGCCGACGGGATCAAGGTCGGCTATCTGGCGCAGGAGCCCGAGCTGGACGAAAGCATGGATGTGACAGGCAATGTTCTGGCCGGCATGGGCGAGGCCAAGGAGCTGATGGACCGTTTCAACGAGGTCAGCGCCCGTTTTGCCGAGGAACTGAGCGATGACGAGATGAATGCGGTGATCGCCGAACAGGCCGAGCTGCAGGAAAAAATCGACGCCATTGACGGCTGGGATCTTGAGCGCAAGGCGGAAATCGCGATGGATGCGCTTCGCGTGCCGCCCGGTGATTCAGATGTGAAAAAGCTGTCGGGCGGTGAAAAGCGCCGGGTTGCGCTGTGCAAGCTTCTTCTCAGCGCGCCGGACATGCTTCTCCTCGATGAACCGACAAACCACCTCGATGCCGAATCCGTGGCCTGGCTGCAGCGCTTCCTGCATGATTTCCCCGGTACCGTGGTGACGATCACCCACGACCGCTATTTCCTCGACGAGGTGGCAGGCTGGATCCTTGAACTGGATCGGGGCGCCGGCATCCCTTATGAAGGCAATTATTCGGGCTGGCTGGAACAGAAGCAGAAGCGTCTGGAGCAGGAAGGCAAGGCCGAGGATGCGCGTGTGAAGTCGCTGTCGCGCGAGCTGGACTGGGTGCGGGCCGCGCCAAAGGCACGTCAGGCCAAGTCAAAGGCCCGGATCAGCGCCTATGAAAAGATGCTTGCCGATGAAGGCCAGCGCCAGATCGATACCGCCAAAATCCATATTCCCGCCGGGCCGCGTCTGGGTGACGTGGTGATCAATGCCGAAGGGCTTGGCAAGGGGTTTGGTGACAAGCTGTTGATTGACGGATTGTCATTCCGGCTGCCGCCTGGCGGCATCGTTGGCGTTATCGGGCCGAACGGCGCCGGCAAGACCACCCTGTTCCGGATGATTACCGGCGGCGAGACACCCGATACCGGCAGTTTCACCGTCGGCGAGACGGTAAAGCTTGGCTATGTCGACCAGTCACGCGATGACCTTGATGATTCAAAGACCGTCTGGGAGGTGATTTCAGACGGTCTTGATGAGGTGGAACTCGGCAAGCGCACGATGCCGTCGCGTGCCTATGTCGGGCAATTCAATTTCAAGGGTGGCGACCAGCAGAAACGGGTCGGCCAGCTGTCGGGAGGCGAGCGCAACCGGGTGCATCTGGCGCGGATGCTGAAAAGCGGGGCCAATCTGCTGCTGCTTGACGAACCGACGAATGATCTTGATGTCGATACGCTGCGGGCGCTGGAAGAGGCGCTTGAGGAATTTGCCGGCTGCGCCGTGGTGGTCAGCCACGACCGCTGGTTCCTCGACCGGATTGCCACGCATATTCTGGCCTTCGAGGGCAACAGCCATGTCGAATGGTTCGAAGGGAATTACGAGGCCTATGAGGCTGACCGCAAACGCCGGCTTGGTGCCGAAGCGGACCGCCCGACCCGGATCAAATACAAACCTATCAGCCGCTAGGCCGATCAGCCGCTACGCCAATGAGCCGCTACGCCGGTCAGCCGCCAGGCTGTCCGGCACCGCGCCTTCGGTGACCCGGCGCGCCGTCTGTCAGTTGGAATGGGCGGGTGCGTCGAGTCGCGCCCGCATGGCGTCGATCAGGGCCGTGAACTGACCTCTGCCCTTGCGAATCACGGCCACATTTTCCTGTTTCTGGGTGACCAGAAGCGACAGGTTCTCTATTTCGATATCGAACACACGCGGTGGTGCGTCTGCGGGGGTCAGCACCCGCCAGCTGACATTCACCGGTGGCCGCGCGCCCTTTGTGTCGGTAAAGGTGCCGCTGACAATGACGAATTTGTCGCCTTTCACGCTGCTGGCACCGGCGGTGTAGTCAAGCCCGTCAAGCTGGTCGAAATTGCGCACAATGGTGCCACACAGCACGTCCCGGAACAGCACGGTGTATTCGGTGCGCTGTGCGGTGTCGGCGGCCCGCCAATATGGCCCGGCTGAAAAGCGGGTAATCGATTCCATGTCGAAATAGGTTCCCAGCACCCGGTCGATTTCAGCGGTGCGCGCCGCCACATCACCTGTATCGGTGGCAAGAAAGCCCTTCAAATCGGCAATCATCCTGTCGATCAGGGCGCTGGCGGCGTCCAGGCGGTCATCGGCGCTGACAACACCCGCCGGCAGCAGGGTAATGCCAAGCGATGCCAGCCCAAGGCCAAGAACATCACGGCGAAACATCAGTTGGATCCCTCGAACAGCGACTCGAACTCATCCTCCGACACCGCGCTGCCGGCGCTGGCGGCCACCCTGTCCTCAAGCAGGCTGATCCGCGTCTGGTAATAGACCGAACGGGTTCGCGCATAGGGATCAAGGGCGTTGTATTTCACATCATTGAACGCATCGAAATTGGCGGCCCGGAAATTGACCGCCCCGACGGGCGCCTGTGCCGTGCGCAGGGTGTCTGCCGCATTGCTGGTGCCAAAGATCTGCAGCGGGTTCATCACGAAATCGACCACATCTCCGGTCAGCGAGCGGGCGGTGCGGGGGCCCAGCACAGGCACCATCATGTAGGATCCTTCGGGAACGTCATAGGCGGCAAGGGTCTGTCCAAAATCTTCGGAATGGACCTCCTGGTCATCCTCCGACAAATCGGCAAACCCAAGCGTCAAGCCGTTTACAAGGAAATTCAGTGTTGCCAGCGCGGCATTTTCATATTTGCCCTGAAGGGTGGAATTGATGGCTGTCGACGGCATCGACGCCCACCGCAGATGGTTGTCGATTGCCGCCCGGCCACCCTCCGGCACCGTGTTGCGATATCCGGATGCCACCGGCTCCAGCACATGGGTGTCGACACCCATATTGAAAGCAAAGACCTTGCGGTTCGCAGCCTCGTAACGATCGCGCGAATCACTGCGCTCGGCAGGCGGGGTCGATGAACAGCCGGCAAGCACCAGAATCACCGTGGCGACAGCCAGGCTTCCCGGCCCGCGCCGCTGACTGCGCCGCTGACTGCATTGCTGTCTGCACTCTGGAACACGACTTACCTTCATCAACAGACCTCTGCCATTTGTCACGCCAGAAGATATCGCATGCAAGACAAAATGCAAAGCTGCGGTCTTGATGGTGCCGAAGCCCGGCAAAAGTCCGACAAGAATCCGGCCAAAAAAACGGGCATTGATGCCGCATGACGGCATGCGACATTGACCCGTGGGCGGTGATTTGCGAGGTTGGGCGACATGCAGATTTCCCCGCAATCAGAGCATCCCTGGCGCGACGGCCTGAACGAGGCACAGAGTGAAGCCGTACGCAGTCTTTCCGGACCGGTTCTGGTGCTGTCGGGGGCTGGCACCGGCAAGACCAGGGTGTTGACTTCGCGCCTTGCCGAGCTTGTTGCCACCGGCACCGCAAAGCCGTGGAACATCCTGGCCGTGACCTTTACCAACAAGGCGGCGCGCGAGATGAAGATGCGCGTATCGGCGATGGTGGGGCCGCTTGCCGAACAGGTCTGGCTTGGCACATTCCATGCTCTTGCCGCCCGGATGTTGCGCCGCCATGCCGAGCTTGTCGGTCTGCGAAGTGATTTCACAATCCTTGACATGGATGACCAGAACCGGGTTCTGAAACAGCTGATGGAGGTGGATGACATCGACTCCAAACGCTGGCCGGTGAGGCTTCTCGGCGGCGTGATCCAGCGCTGGAAGGACCGCGGGCTCACCCCGGACAAGGTCGGGCTTGCCGAGGCGGGCGATCTTGCCAATGGTCGGCTTCGCCAGCTCTATGAGGCCTATCAGGCGCGACTTCTGGCGCTGAATGCGGTCGATTTCGGAGATTTGCTGCTGCATATGCTGACCGTCCTGCAGGGACACCCCGATGTGCTGGCGGAATATCATGGCCGCATCACACACATCATGGTCGACGAGTACCAGGATACCAACGTTGCACAATATCTCTGGCTGCGCCTGCTGACCGGCAGCAACCGCAATCTGTGCTGTGTCGGTGATGACGATCAGTCGATCTATGGCTGGCGCGGTGCCGAGGTGGGCAACATCCTGAAGTTCGAAAGCGATTTCCCGGGTGCCAAGATTGTCCGTCTTGAGGAGAATTACCGGTCGACAGGACATATCCTTGCTGCGGCATCGGGGATCATTGCGCGCAACGAGACGCGGCTTGGCAAAACCCTCTATACCGGGGCGGGTGATGGTGAAAAGCTGCGCGTCAACGGATATTGGGACGGGGCTGACGAGGCCCGTGCCGTGTCCTCGGAAATCGAATCGATCCAGGCCGCCGGCGAGGATCTGTCGCAGATTGCGGTTCTGGTCAGGGCCGGGTTCCAGACCCGTGAATTCGAGGAACGTTTCATCGCCATTGGCCTTCCCTACCGGGTTGTCGGCACACGGTTCTATGAACGGGCGGAGATCCGCGACGCCATCGCCTATCTGCGGCTGATCAGCCAGCCTGCCGACGATCTGGCCTTTGAGAGAATCATCAACGTGCCAAAACGGGGGCTTGGAACGGCCAGCATTCAGGCGATCCATATCCAGGCACGGGCCACCGGAAAGCCGCTTCTGGCGGCGGCGATCGATCTTGTCGCCAGTGACGAGTTGCGACCCGCGGCGCGTACCGCGCTTGGCGGCTTCTGTCAGGATATCAGACGCTGGCGCGAGGTTTCAGGAACCTTGCCCCATACCGATCTGGCCAAGATGGTGCTTGATGAATCCGGCTACACCGCGATGTGGCAGGCCAACAGGTCGCCAGAGGCCGAAGGTCGGCTGGAAAACCTGACCGAACTTGTCAACGCCATGCAGGATTTCGACACGCTGCAGGGGTTCCTTGAACATATCTCGCTGGTCATGGATGGTGATTCGCAGTCCGACCAGGGCGAGGTGACCTTGATGACCCTCCACGCAGCCAAAGGTCTGGAATTCGACACCGTCTTTCTTCCCGGATGGGAGGAGGGGGTGTTCCCAAGCCAGCGCACAATCGACGAGAATGGCGCTGTCGGGCTGGAAGAGGAACGACGGCTTGCCTATGTCGGCATCACCCGCGCCCGCCGGAAAATCTTCCTCAGCTTTGCCGGCAGCCGGCGGATCCACGGCCAGTGGCAGAGTTCGATCCCCTCGCGGTTTGTTCAGGAACTGCCACCCGAAACGGTGATCGAGGATATCGTCCAGGGGCTTGGTGGCGGCATACCCTTTGGGCGGGCCGCACAGGCACAGCTTGCCGGGAATGGTGGCTTTGGCGAGTCGCCGCGCGGCGGCTACGGGCCTGGCTGGCGCCGGATGGCGGCGCGCCAGGAAAAGACCGAGGCGGATCACTATCTGCCGACAGGCAGCAAGGATGGCTTTGTCGCCGGGGATCGTGTATTTCACCAGAAATTCGGTATGGGAAACATCATCCATATCGATGGTGACAAGCTTGAAATCGCCTTTGACAAGGCCGGTCACAAGAAAGTCGTGGCCGGGTTTGTCAGCAAACCGTAATCTGCCGCGATGACCAACCTCTACACTGTCAGCCTGCAGCTTGACCAGAGCCTGTCGCCCGGCCAGCTTGGCAGCTTCGAGATGGTGTTTTCCGAGCTTCTCGATGCCGCCGCGACCGCGCATCTTCGTGACGGTGGCGGTGACTGGGTGATCGAGGCAATATTCACCTCGCCGCCGGACAATACGGCCATTGATGGCCTTCTGGCATCCTGTTTTGCGGCCTGTGGGCATCCTCCGGTGCCGGTAACGGTCCGCCAGCTTGCCGACCGTGACTGGCTTGCCGAGAACCGCGCGGCCTTTCCGCCGCGACAGATCGGCAGGTTCTGGATTTTCGGCGGCCATGTCGAAACGCCCCCGCCAGCGGCAAGCTGGCCGGTTCAGGTCGAGGCCGCGCAGGCCTTCGGGTCGGGAACGCACCCGACAACCGAGGGCTGTCTTCGCGCGCTGGAGGATATTCTTCGTGGCGGCGCTTTGCGGCGTCCGCGCTGCCTCGATATGGGATGCGGGTCGGCTATTCTGGCGCTGGCCGCGTTGCGGGCACGGCCCGGGGCGATGATGCTGGCCACGGACAATGACCCGATAGCCGTGCGGACAGCGGCCGCGAATGGCCGGATCAACCATATCGCGCCGCACCGGCTTCATGCCGTCTGCGCGCAGGGCTATCAGTCACGTCGGGTACGCGGCGCGGCACCGTTCGACATCATTCTGGCGAATATCCTTGCCAGACCATTATGTCAGATGGCCGGTGACCAGCGGGCAAGCCTTGCCAATGGCGGCTGGCTGATCCTGTCCGGCATCCTGAACAATCAGGCGGTGATGGTGGAACGGCGCTATGCCGCCCAGGGGTTGCGCCTTGCCAGGCGGATCCGGATCGGGGAATGGACAACACTTGTCATGCGCCCGGCGCGCCTTGGCCTGTCCCGCAAGCTATGGCATTCTGCCCCGTCACCCACAGCATCTGTCGGACCCGCGAAATGAGCAGTCTCACCCCATCGGAAAAGCTTGCCGGCCTGCGGGCGATCCTTGCCCGGCGCGGCCTTGATGGCTGGTATGTGGGACGCGAGGATATGTTCCAGGGCGAAGAGGTGCCACCGCGCGAGGAGCGTCTTGCCTTCATCAGCGGTTTTACCGGTTCGGCCGGCTTTGGGGTGATCCTGCCCGATCACGCGGCGCTGTTCAGCGATGGACGATATACGCTGCAGATGAGCAGGCAATCCGACCCGGATCTGTGGCGCACATTCACCCTGCCGGAGGCCAGCCTCGCCGGCTTTCTGCAAGAGGCGAGGGCAAATGGCCGGCGCCTTGGCATCGATCCGCGGCTGGTCACGGTGCGCGGGTTTGAACGGCTGCAGGAGACATGCCTGAAAGCCGGGGTGGAGCTGGTCGCCGATGACGACAATCCGGTCGATTCCTTGTGGGGCGATGACCGGCCCGGCACAGTGCCGTCGCGACCATTTCGCATGCCGGACCGTGTGGCCGGCCAGTCCATGACCGACAAGCTGGCGGCGTTGTCGGCGCGCCTCGAAGCCGAAGGGTGCGAGGCGGTCGTGATCAGCCGTCCCGACGCGGTGAACTGGCTGGTGAATATTCGTGGCACGGATCTGTCGAACACGCCGATCAATCTTCTGTTTGCCCTGTATCACCGGGACAATGGATTGATCCTGCTTGGTGACAGGGATCGTCTGGCCCCGGTCATGGAAGGGGATCTGGCAAATCAGGCTGCAATTGTGGCCCTGTCGCAATTTGGCGATCTCATTGATGCGCGGGCCGGATATGGTGACAAGGTGAAGGTGATGTTCGATCCTGACAGCCTGCCGCAGCAATTGCATGCGCCGCTTGCCAGGGCAGACATCACGCCGGTGGCCGCGCCCTGTCCGGTCACCGCGATGAAGGCGGTGAAGAATGATATCGAGTTGGACGGCACGCGGCGCGCGCATGTCGAGGATGGCGCTGTCATGGTTCGGTTTCTTGCCTGGCTGGACAGCGGCGCGGCGCGGGGGCTGAGCGAAACCGAAATTGCCAGCCATCTTCTGGCCCTTCGCAAGGCAAGTCCGCGCTTTCTTGCCTCGAGTTTCGAGACCATCTGCGGGTCCGGGCCGAATGGTGCCATTGTGCATTACCGCGCCATTCAAGGGCAGGACAGTGTGCTGGTCGATAACAGCCTGCTTCTTGTCGATTCAGGGGCGCATTACAATGACGGGACCACCGACATCACCCGTACCATCGCCATTGGCACCCCGACGCCGCAGATGATTGCCGCGTTCACGGCGGTTCTGCGCGGTCATATCGCCGTGGCGACGGCGCGTTTTCCCCAAGGAACGACCGGCCAGCAGATTGATGCCCTTGCCCGCGCGCCAATGTGGGCCGTGGGGCTTGATTACGCGCATGGCACCGGGCACGGGGTGGGGCATGTCATGCAGGTCCATGAAGGTCCGGCAAGCATCTCCAAACGCGGCACCGTGGCACTGGAAACCGGCATGTTGCTGTCGAACGAGCCGGGATGCTACCGGGTTGGCGAATGGGGAATCCGGACCGAGACACTGGTCGCCGTTACCGGACAGGATGATGACGGCTTCATGGGGTTCGAGACGATCACCATCTGTCCGTTCGACAGGCGGTTGATTGACGGCGCGATGCTGCTTGCCGCCGAACGGGCCTGGCTGAACGATTATCACGCGCGGGTCGAGGCGACGCTGGCCCCGCAGCTTGCCGATGACGCACCGTGCCTTGCATGGCTTCGGGCGGCCTGCGCCCCGGTCTAGCCCGCCGCGCCGGCGTCAATCATCGCCAGCCAGTCTTCCTCGCTGAGAACGGTCACGCCAAGTTCGGCCGCCTTGCGGGCCTTCGAACCTGCATCCGCGCCGGCAACAAGATAGGTCGTCTTTGTCGAAACCGATCCCGACACCTTGGCGCCGAGGGATTCGGCGCGTGCCTTCGCCTCGGCGCGGGACATGCCCGCCAATGTCCCGGTGAAGACAATGGTCTTGCCGCTGATGGCGCTGTCGTCCGACGGGCGTTCGGGCGGGGTCACGTCAAGCTGGGCCAGTAGGTCGGCAACCGACGCACGGTTGCTGTCATTGGCGAAAAATCCGATCAGATCCGCCACCATTGACTCGCCAATCTGGTCGATGGCCACCAGCTCTGTGGATGTTGCCTCAAGATCGGCGGATGGCGACAGCGCCGCCATCATTGCGTCCGGCTGCATGAAATGCAGCGCCAGAATGCGCGCCGTCGCCTGACCGACCTGACGGATACCAAGGGCAAAGATGAAGCGTTCAAAGCCAATCTGGCGGCGTGCCTCTATGGCGGCAAGCAGATTGGTGATGGACGTCTCGCCATAGCCGTCGAGCGCGGCCATTTCGGCGCGCCTGTCACCAAGGCGAAAGATGTCGGCTGGCCGTTCAACCCAGCCAAGGCCGACAAACTGGTCGATCTGCCGCGCGCCCAGACCCTCGATATCAAAGGCATCGCGGGACACGAAATGTTTCAGCCATTCCAGACGCTGGGCAGGACATTCCAGACTGTTGGTGCAGCGCCTTACAGCCTCGCCTTCGGGCCGCATGGCCGGCGCGCCACATTCCGGACAGCTGTCGGGAAAGACAAACTCGGTACTTTCGGCGGGGCGTGCCTGATGGATGACGCGCACCACCTGTGGGATCACATCTCCGGCCCGCTGGATCACCACCCTGTCGCCGACGCGCACATCCTTGCGGCGGATTTCATCCTCATTGTGCAGGGTGGCGTTGGACACCACCACACCGCCAACGGTGATCGGGGCAAGCCTGGCAACAGGTGTCAGCGCGCCGGTTCGTCCCACCTGAATGTCGATGGCGTTGAGGGTCGTTTCGGCCTGTTCGGCAGGGAATTTATGCGCCAGTGCCCAGCGTGGGGCACGGGCAACCTGGCCCAGACGTTCCTGATAGTCATGCCGGTCGACCTTGTACACCACACCGTCGATATCATAGCCGAGATCGGCGCGCGCGGCGCCAATGGCGGCATAGACAGCCAGCAGGCCGGCGACATCATCACAGCGCTTTGACAGCCTATTGATGCTGAACCCCATTCCGGCCAGTGCCTGAAGGCTCATCATATGGGTGTCGGCCAGAGGGGCGCTGACTTCGCCAAGTGAATAGGCAAAGAACTGCAACCGCCGCGAGGCCGTCACACCGGGATCCTTCTGGCGCAACGATCCGGCAGCGGCGTTGCGGGGATTGGCGAATATCTTGCCGCCGGATTCCTGCTGTGCGCTGTTCAGGGCCAGAAAATCGGCCCTGTCCATATACAGCTCACCCCGTACCTCGAGAATGGCTGGCGGGCTGCCGGCAAGCCGGGCCGGTACCGCCTCGATCATTCGCACATTTGCCGTTACGTCCTCGCCCTCCGTGCCGTCACCGCGGGTGGCGGCCTGAACCAGAATGCCGTTCTCATAGCGCAGGGACAGCGACAGACCATCGATCTTCGGCTCGGCGGTGAAAGCCAGCGCAGCCGCATCGTCAAGCGACAGGAAGCGTCTAATACGGGCCGCAAAATCGGCAATGTCCTCGTCTGAAAAGCCGTTATTGAGCGACAGCATCGGTCGCACATGGCGGATCTTGCCGAACCCGGCGACAACCGGCGCGCCGACGCGCCTGCTGGGGCTGTCATCGCGGATCAGGTCGGGAAAGACGGCTTCGAGATCGCGATTGCGGGCCACCAGCGCGTCATAGTCGGCGTCGCTGATCGCCGGGTCGTCCTCGCCATGATAGCGGGCATCATGCCAGGCGATGGCGATGGCGAGCGATTCCAGCTCCTGGCGTGCCGCGTCGATATCCATTTCGGATGCCGGCGTGGTGCCGGGGCGCAGCGCGCTGATCGCCTTGTCATCCGTCATCCTAACGCTCCAGCAGGGCCAGCGCGGCGGCGCGCGCCTCGGCGGTGATTTGTTCGCCAGCCAGCATGCGGGCGATTTCCTCGGTGCGGGCATCGTCGGCCAGTGGTTCGGTGGCGCTGATCACGCCGCTGTCTGTTGCTGTCTTGGCAATCCGCATATGATGATCGCCCTTTGCCGCGACCTGCGGTGAATGGGTCACGACAAGGGTCTGGGTGGTTTTCCCAAGCCGGGCCAGCCGGTCCCCAACCGCAGCCGCGACAGCGCCGCCAACGCCGGAATCGACCTCGTCGAAAATCAATGTCCGGCCGGCCGCGTCACCCTCCAGCGCGACCTTCAGCGCCAGCAGAAAACGCGCCAGTTCACCCCCGGATGCAATCCGGTCGATCGGCCCGGCCTTCATGCCCTGATTGGTGCTGGCCTCGAAACGGACCTGCTGTGTGCCAAGCGGCCCGAACTGGTCCGGTGGCAGATCGCTGATGGCCGTGGCAAAGCGCGCGCCTTCCAGTTTCAGCGGTGGAAGTTCGCCCATGACCGCCTGGTCAAGTCGCTGCGCCGCCTGCAGCCGGTTGGCGGCGACAATGGCCGCAATCTGCTGATAATAGTCGCGCCACTGGCGTTCATTGTCGGCAAGTTCGGTCAGCGCGCCGGCTGAATCCTCTATGCCCGCAAGACTGGCGGCAAGACGTTCGTGAACCGCGGCAAGATCATCAGGTGTGCAATCATGCTTGCGCGCCTGCTGGCGCAGCTCGTGAAGTCTGTCATCGACGGTTTGCAGCCGCGCCGGGTCGTTTTCCAGCTCGTGTCCGGCGCTGCTGATGCTGGCAGCGGCCTCGGCAAGCTCGGCATCGGCCCGGCCAAGCGCGGCCTGGGCCTCGTCAAGCAGGCCGGCAGCAAGTGGTGCCGCCCTGTCAAGCGCGGCGCGGGCCCGGCCAAGCATGGCCTGGGCACCGCTGTCACCGAAAATCGCATCATCGGCAATGGCCAGACCTTCGCCGATGCGCCCGACATTCGACAGCCGTTCACGCTCGGCGGACAGCTCGTTTTCCTCGCCTGGTCGCGGTGCCAGCATGTCCAGCTGCTGCACCGCGTCGCGAAGCCATTCCTCTTCGGCGCGCGCGGTTTCCAGATCGCGTTTCGCCTGGGCCAGATTGCGCTGCGCCTGAAGCCAGTTTGTCCAGCCGGAACGGAGTTTTTCCAGAACGTCCCGATGATTGGCGGCGCGGTCGACATGGCCAAGATGGGTCGCGGGATCAAGCAACCCGCGGCCTTCGAATTGCCCCTGTATTTCAACCAGCGAGTCACCGATTTCGCGCAACAGCGCCGCTGATACGGGGGTGTCATTGATGCTGGCCGAGGATTTGCCGTCGCTCTTCAGCCGGCGGCGCAGGATCAGCTCGTCATCCGGCGGAATATCGGCTTCGGCAAGGCGGGCCCATACCGGATGATCCGCTGCCAGATGAAACACCGCCGATACCTGCGCTGTTGCCTCGCCCTCGCGGATCAGGCGAAAATCGGCGCGGCTGCCAAGCGCCAGGCCAAGCGCATCAAGAAGGATGGATTTACCGGCACCTGTCTCGCCCGTAAGCACGGTCAGCCCATGCTCGAAGGTCAGCGTCAACCGCTCGATCAGAACGATATTGGAGACCGACAGGCTGTGCAGCATGGCTAGCGATCAAACAGGTCTGACAGGGATTCGATGGCGCGCTGGAACATGCCCTTCGGCAATGACCGCGCAGGATCCTCGGCAAGTGACAGCAGTTCCTTGGTCCAGAACGAGTCCGGGTAGTTGTAGACCGCGACCGATCCAACACGGTCGGCTTCATCGACCAGGCCAAGCGCAAGATAGGCCTCGACCATCCGATACAGCGCCTCCGGCACCTGATTGCTTGTCTGATAATCCTGCACCACTTTCGCAAAGCGTCGCAGGGCGGCGGTATAATGCCCACGCTCGGTATAGAAACGACCAACCGCCATTTCCTTGCCGGCCAGATGCGAACGGGCAAGGTCCGCCTTCAGTCTGGCATCACGAACATAGGTGCCCTGCGGAAAGCGAAGCAGCATTTCATCGAAAGCGTTCATTGCCAGAAGGGTCATTTCGGCATCGCGCTCGACATCGACGATCTGTTCATAATAGCAGAGCGCCCGAAGATAATAGGCATATTGGACCATCTCGTCCGCCGGGTACAGCTCGATAAAGCGTTCCAGCGCGGCGACAGCGCGGGGATAGTCATTGTCCTGATAGAATGACCATGCGGCCATGATCTGCGAACGAACGGCGAGGTCCGAATAGGGATGCTGGCGTTCCACCTCTTCGAATTTCGGGGCGGCCTTTCCGGGTTCGCCTTCGGTTGCCAGCGCAAGCGCCTCGTCATACAGCGTGCCGGCAGGCCGTTCTTCCTGTTGCAGCGGTTCGGGTGCGGCACAGCCTGTTATGGCAAGTGTTGCGGCAAGGGCAATGGATGTCAGAAGAATCTTGGCCAAGATGGCTCTCCACAGGGGCGGTAGGTCTCTGGCCCGACACAGGATCGGATGCCGGACAAAGCTTGCGCCCACAATAGCCGCAAGTGAAGCAGGTGAAAAGACGCCAGATGCGTTGCCGGTGCGCCGGCATGCCGACAGGCGGGGAAGGGGTGAATGCCGTGTAACGGTCAGACCGCGGCGGCGGCGGCAACTTCGGGAAGCGCGTAACCGTCGGAATGCTCGACAGCGATGCCGTCCTCGATGATCTGGAAACAGGCTGGTGAATTCCACAGCGTGTTGATCAGCTTGGCACACATGGCATGACCGGGCCGCGATGCGGTCATCCGGCCACGCATCATCGAGCCGAGAAGGTACAGGTCGCCAAGGCAATCCAGAATCTTGTGGCGCACGAATTCACGTTCCATGCGAAGCCCGCCATCATTCAGAACGGTGCCGTTCTCAACGACCACGGCATTGTTCAGCGACCCGCCAAGGGCAAGGCCGGCATTCTGCATTGCCGCAACATCCCGCATCAGACAGAAGGTGCGGGCCGCGGCAAGCTCGCGCTCGAACGAGCCGACACCATGCCGATACACGAACCGCTGGCGTCCGATGGCTGAATCGTCGAAATCAATTTCCGCGTCGATCTCAAGATGGTCACAAGGCTCAAGCTTGGCCCAGCCGCCGCCATGTTCAACCGAAATCGGCGCGGTGACCACAAGCAGTCTGCGTCTGGTGCCAAGCTGGCGGAGGCCGACGCGATTGATGGCCTCGACAACCGGCAGGCTGCTGCCGTCAAGGATGGGTGCCTCGCCGCCGTCAATATCGACAATGGCGTTGTCAACGCCAAGTCCGGCAAAGGCGGCCATGATATGTTCAACCGTTTCAAGGCCAACGCCATCTTCATTGACAATGCGGGTGCAAAGCCGCGCCTGGCGTACCGTATCCGGGCGCGCCGCAATTGTCTGGCGGCTTTCGGTTACATCGACGCGGCGGAACATGATGCCGGTGTTGGCGGGGGCGGGGTGAATGGCGACACGAACGAAGCGGCCCGAATGCAGGCCTACGCCGTCAAAGGCAATGATATCTGCGACAGTGGTCTGCATTGGGGATTGGGTCTGCATTGGGAATTGCATGTGTTTGTCGCTATGCATATGCGGGTGACCCTGTCGACTTCCGGTTTGCCGGCAAATATCTGCATCGCTGAACGCATCGGTTTGCCGTAATTTTCGTGGTTTGACCACTGCTGCATTAAGAAGCGGTCCGGGTCCACAATCAAATCACATTTGGTTACAGGTTGTTACAAGCGGAGGTCTGTGTAATGGCGGAGGCTCCAGACCGTTGTATCGGCAGCTGTTACAGACCAAAAAAAAGGGGTCCGGCACAAGGCCGGACCCCGTTTTGATGATGTTGTTCGACCGACGTGACCGTCAGTTCGCCTGACGCCGCAGGAAGGCCGGGATCTCCAGATCGTCAGCCGGCTTGTCAAGCGTTGTGGTGCCAGCCGGCTCCGGCATGCGGTTCATCGCATCGGCACGGGGCAGATCAAGGATCGACGGGGTCGAATCCCTGTCCGCAACAGCAGATGCGGTGGCGGCCTTGACCGGCGCGATGTCGGTGGCAGCGGCCTCGACAGCCGGCTCACGTCGTGGTGATGCCGCCTCGTCCTGGGGCTTTTCGGTCCACAGCCGCGAGATCTTGTTGATCAGGCTCGTCTTGCCGCCGGCAGGTGTCGTGGCGGGCACGGTTTCATTCTCGGGCATCTCAGCCGGTGTTCCGGGAATGAAGGGCGTGCGGGGCGCCGTCAGCTCCGCCGGTGTATCGGCAACCATGACAGTGCCCGGCGCGGCGTCGGCCTGTGCCGCTGATGTGGCCGGTTCCGTCAGTTCCACAGCAGACGGTGCCGCCGGCATGCCGCTGCCAAAGCTGGTTGACCGTTCCCTGGCAATGGCCTCGTCGATCGAGATCTGCCTGTCATCAGCCCCGTCGGCGGAAGCCGATTCCGAGTCGGTCTTTGCCGTGGCCCGGCCAGAGGCAAGAAAGGCCAGCCGCGAACGAGAGGCCTTTGTTGGCACAAAGCCCGGCATGATGGCACCGTCCCCGCTGCCGTCGGCCTGATCAGCTTCGGCCAGAACGGTTTCAGTCTGATCTATTTCAGCCTGTTCTGTTTCAGCCTGAACGGTTTCGATCTGCCCGGCCTCTGCATCTTCGGCCTCGGCATGTTCAGCCTCTACATGTTTGGCTTCGATCTGGTCGGCTTCGGCCTGCTCAGCCGGCGCTGCCGGTTCGGTTGCCGCGGCGGATTCTGCTGTCGCATTGTCCGCAACGGGTGTCGGGCTGTCTTCGGACGCCACTGCCGTCACACTGCCGGTGGCAATGGCCGCCGCCGCAGGGGCGGTCGGCATGGCGGTTGGTGCCGAGATGATGGTGGACCGGCGGGTGATCGGGGCCTGCAGGAACGTCGGACGTTCGCGGGTCTGCAGATTGGCTTCGATCCCGGTGGCCACGATCGACACCCGCATCACACCTTCCAGCTTTTCGTCGAAGGTTGATCCGAAGATGATGACAGAGTCGACATCGACTTCACGACGGATCCTGTTGGCGGCCTCGTCGACCTCAAACAAGGTCATATCCATGCCGCCGGTGACATTGATCAGGACGGCGCTTGCCCCCTGCATCGAAATGTCGTCCAGAAGCGGGTTGTTGATGGCGGCCTCGGCGGCCTGCGTGGCCCGGCCTTCGCCGGATGCCTCGCCGGTGCCCATCATGGCTTTGCCCATCTCGCTCATCACCGCGCGGATGTCGGCAAAGTCGAGATTGATCTGGCCCGGCTTGATCATCAGGTCGGTGACGCCGGCCACGCCCTGATGAAGCACCGTATCGGCCATATGGAAGGCATCGGCAAAGGTGGTACGCTCATTGGCAAGCCGGAACAGGTTCTGGTTCGGGATCACGATCAGCGTATCGACAAAGCTCTGCATCTCGGCGATTCCGGCCTCGGCCTGTGCCATCCGGCGCTGACCTTCAAAGTCGAAGGGCTTTGTGACAACACCAACGGTCAGGATGCCGCGTTCACGGGCCGCCCTGGCGATGACCGGTGCCGCACCGGTGCCGGTACCACCACCCATGCCGGCGGTGATAAAGACCATGTTGCAGTCGGCAAGCTCGCTCATCACCGCTTCGATGCTTTCTTCGGCGGCGGCGCGTCCGACATCCGGCTTCGATCCGGCACCAAGCCCCTGCGTGATCGCGCTGCCAAGCTGGATTTTGCGGCTGGCAAGCGAATGGGCGAGGGCCTGTCCGTCGGTGTTCGTGACCAGGAAGTCAACACCGTCAAGGTCGGAGTTGATCATGTTGTTGACGGCATTGCCGCCAGCGCCGCCAACACCGACTACAGTGATGCGCGGACGCAGTTCCTGCATGGTTTGCGGAACGGAAAGATTGATTGTCATGAGACTCTCCCTTGTGCGGTTGGTAGTGATGGTGCTGCCGGCATGTGACTGTCACCCTGCGCGGCAGTGATTGGAGACGGGGACAAAATGGCCCCGTTGCTGGAATTTCCTGGTTCAGACATCAAACAAAGTCGCATGTGGCGTGCTCCTTTCTCATAGATTGTCCCTGAACCAGGCACCGAGCTTTTCGATCGGCCCGTGGGGCAGGGTTCTGGTTTGCCGTTCTGCCGGGTCATCCTCGGTCAGCCTGCTGACATGGAGGAGGGCACCGACGGCGGCGGCGTTCGACCGGCTGGTCTCTTCGACGGCCAGATTGCTGATCCCGTCCGGCTGGCCGAGAACGACGTTCCTGCCGACAAGCTGCGCACAGAAATCCGCAATGCCGGTCAACTGGCTTGTGCCGCCGGTAAGCACGAACCGGTTGCCGGCGGCATAATCCATCCGTGCGGCACGCATCCGGTCCATCAGCAACTCGATGATTTCCTCGATCCGTGGCTTGATGACGGCGCTGAGAAGCCGTCTTTCAATCGTCTTGCCGCCGGCCTCGATCACATCGCCAAGGCCGGGCAGGGTGATGTTGTCGGACATGCCAAGCTGCAATGCTTCGCGAACCGGTGACGGGGCCGAGGCCATGACATCGACCGGCGTGATCGAGCCGTGTACGGCCTTCAGCCGCTCGGCCTCGGCAAGCGGTGTTGACAGGATCCGTGCAATATCGGTCGAGACATGCTGCCCGCCGACAGGCACCGTATCGGCATAGATCAGCTTGCCGTCCATGAAGATGGCGATGGACGAGGTGCCGCCACCAATATCGATCACCGTGCTGCCAAGGTCGCGATCCTCGCCGGACAGACAGGCAAGTCCGGCCGCATAGCCGGCATGGATGAACCGTTCGGCGCTCAGATGGTTCAGCGCCAGCGCCTCGATGATATTTGTCAGGCTGGTGCGCAGCGCTGCCACATTCAGGAAATCGACGGCAAGCGTGCGTCCGCGCATCCCTGTCGGGTCGGCAATGCCGCGCACGTCGTCAAGGCTGTAATGAAGCGGATGAAGCTGCATCAGCTGCAATGACGGGTCCAGCTCCTGAGAGCCGCACCGGTCGAGAAGACGACGAACATCACGGCGGCTGACGGTGCTGTCGGACAGCGTCATGTCCTGGGTGCGGACCTGCGAACGCGGGCTGCCACCGGGCAGAACGACGGTGACCGAAGCAATGGACAGATCGGCTGCCCGTTCCGCGCTCTGCACCGCATGGCCGATGGCGTCGCCAAGTGCCGTCAGCGCGGTGACCTCGCCGGCGCGCATGCCCGCCGAGGCATGCGTTCCCTGTCCGAGAAGGCGAAGCTCGCCCTGGCGGGTCACCTCGCCGATCATGCAACAGATCTTGGCGCTGCCAATATCCAGAATGGCAAAGGGCCGTCCTATGCTGCGTCGACGCCGCAGTTTCATCGCCGCCTCCCTGTCATGTGTTTCTCCCCTGTCCGCGAACCGGGATATTCGGTTCGACAATCATCTGGTCGGGCACCCGCATGTCGATCACCGCCAGATCGCGGTTGGTGATCTGCTTGCTGTGGTCGATGATGGCCAGCTTCGACCAGGCGGTACGCGGGTCGGTTTCGGGAAGCCTGACCCTGATGCCGTTGCGAAGATGCACATCCCAGCGGCGTTCGGACTGAAAGGTAACGGCCCAGACATCGGCGAACAGTTCCGGTTCGGTCTTCAGGATGTTCAGGATCGGGCCGGCATTCGATGCCGCGCTCGACCCGGCCACCACGGTCAGATGGCCGAATGCAGACGGGTCTGCGCCCGCTATCACGGTGCCGGTTTCATCGATCACACGATGCCCCGCATCTGTCTGAAGAAGCGCCATTGGAATGCGTTCGGTCAGGATGATCCGGACTGTCGAGGGCATGCGTCGTTCGACGGCCACCTCGTCAATCCAGCCGATGGTGGACAGGCGTTCATGCAGGTCGGGAAGCGAGATTGTCAGCATCGGCTCGCCGCGCCTCAGCTCGCTGGCGGCAAGGATGACCGATTGCGGCGTGTGGGCGCGTCCCTTGACTTCGATTGTCTCCAGCCGCAGGCCTGCCTGTGCGCTGGCCTCGATGATGCCGTCTGTCAGCTGCGCGCGTTCGACATAGCCGACGGCAATCATGGCGCAGGCACCAATGGCCAGGCCGCCGCGAAGGATTGTCCGCAGATCGGGGCGGGTCCGGCGCCGCACAACACCTGCCTCGGCCGTGTCGCGCGGCGTTGTGTCAGCAGATTTGCGAAACGGAATCAATCGTCGCATTGCGCCGTCTCCAGAAGATGATTGACCAGTTCTTCTCCCGACATGCCGACAAACCGCGCCTGTTCGGGAACCAGCGAGGTTGCCGTCATTCCGGGCACGGTGTTGATTTCCAGCATGTAGAGCTGATTGCGACCCTCGTCCCAGCGGTAATCCGCCCGGATCACGCCACGGCAGCCAAGGTGACGATAGGCGCGCTCGGCCCAGTCACAGGCCAGCAGCGTTGTCTGCTTGGGAATGTCTGCCGGCAGGACATGTTCCGAGCCGCCAGCCGCGTATTTGGCGTCGAAATCATAAAAACCGAGATTGGGTTTGATTTCCGTCACGCAAAGGGCGGTGCCGTCGAGAACCGATACCGTCAGTTCACGCCCGGGGATAAAGGGCTCGGCAATCAATGTGGCGTCGACATCCCACTGGCTGCGGGCCGGCGGTGTTGTGCTGTTTTCGGCGACAATGACAACGCCAAGGCTTGACCCGTCATTGCGCGGCTTGATGACATGCGCGCCGGTATAGTCGGCCGGATAGACATGGCTGTCCTCGACAAGTGCCAGATCGGCCGGCACCGCGATCCCGACCTCGGCAAGCATGCGCTTGGCGCGGACCTTGTCCATCGCGATGGCCGACGCCATCAACCCGCTATGGGTGTAGGGAATGTTCATGATGTTGAGCAGACCCTGGATGTTGCCGTCCTCGCCAACCTGGCCGTGAAGCGCGTTGAAGGCGCGCGAAGGCTGCATTTCGGCAAGGGTGTGGGCGATGTTGCGGTCGACCTCGACCTCGACAGCGTCCCAGCCGGCATTGCGTGCGGCCTGACCGCAAAAGCTTGCCGATACCCGGCTCACCCGGGCCTCGGATGTCCATCCACCCATCAGGACAGCAACCCGTTCGCCGGTCATGGTTTGGCCCCCCCGTCGGTCTCGTCAGGGATGGTCTGTCCTTCGGCAAGCTGGCCGACCCGGCGGATTTCCCACCGCAGCGCCGGTCCGCCCCGACTGGCAACGCGCTGGCGTACGGTCTCGCCAAGACATTCGATGTCATGGGCCGATGCAGCGCCCTGATTGATCAGGAAATTGCAGTGTTTTTCGGATACCAGCGCCCCGCCGATTTCCAGACCCCGGCACCCTGCGGCGTCGATTTCCTGCCAGGCCTTGCCACCTGGCGGGTTGGCAAAGGTGCTGCCGCCGGTACGCACGCCGCGTGGCTGGGCATCGCCGCGGCTGGCGACGATTTCCTTCATCCGTGCCCGGATGGCGGTGCTGTCACTGGCCTCGGCCCTGAGATCGGCATGGGTGAAGATCCAGTCTGCCGGCGCGTCACTGTGCCGATACGCCATCCCCATCTCGTCCGGTGTCGCGCTGAAGGGCTGTCCCGTCCTGTCAAACCCGTAGGCGCGGAGGACGACATCGCGGAACTCGCCGCCATAGGCCCCGGCATTCATCCGCAATCCACCCCCGACGGTGCCCGGAATGCCAACCAGGAATTCCAGCCCGGCAAGCCCGGCCTTGGCGGCATAGCGGGCGACTTCGGCGTCGCGCGCGCCGGCACCGGCGGTGACCACATCACCATCATGCGTGATGGTGTTCATATGGGCAGGGGTGTGGATGACAACCCCGGAAATGCCGCCATCGCGGACCAGCAGATTTGACCCGGCCCCGATTGTCAGCACCGGAATGTCAGCCGGGCAGGCGGCCAGGAAGCTGGCAAGATCGTCATTGTCGGCCGGTGTGAAAATGATTTCGGCGGGGCCGCCGACACCAAACCAGGTGTGTCTGGCCATCGGTACGGCGCTGGCATAATCGCCGCGAATGGCGGGCAGACGGTCGACAAGGCGGGTCGTCATGTGTCCATCTCCCGCAGCCTGTCCATTTCGGTGGGGAGCTGGGCAGCCCAGCTGGTGATATCACCCGCCCCAAGACACATCACCAGATCGCCGCTTTGCGTGCGGTCAAGGATTTCCCGGGCCAGCATATCCGGTCCGGCCAGCGCCGCCGGGCCGCGATGGCCATGATCGCGAAGACCTGTGACAAGCGCATCGCGACCGATATCATCGATCGGTGTCTCGCCGGCGGCATAGACCTCGGCAACCAGCACTTCGTCAGCATCGTTGAAGCAGCCGCAGAAATCCTCGAACAGGTCGGCAAGGCGGCTGTAGCGATGCGGCTGTACGACAGCCACCAGCTTGTTGGTGCCACACAGCATCCGTCCGGCGCGAAGGGCGGCCCTGATTTCAACCGGATGGTGCCCGTAATCATCAATCACCGTCACGCCGCCGCTGACGCCTTTGGTTTCGAACCGCCGTCCGACACCGCCGAACATCTCCAGCGCGGCGGTAATCCGGTCCGGTGTCACCCCCATCTCCAGCGCCACCGCCAGCGCGGCAAGGCAATTCTGGACATTATGCTCGCCAAGCATCGGGAAGCGGACTTCCCGCATCATCTCATAGCCACCGGCCGTGCGGTCGGACAGGATCACATCGAACACCATCATCGGCCCGTCATGGCGCAGATTGACCGCCCGCACATCGGCATTGGCAGCCATGCCATAGGTGATGATCCGACGGTCCTTGATGCCGGCCATCAGCCGCTGTACCGCCGGATGGTCGATACACAGGGTGGCAAAGCCGTAGAAGGGGATCGAGGCAACAAAATTCAGGAAGGCCTGTTCCAGCGATTCATAACTGCCGTGATGATCAAGATGTTCGGGGTCGATATTGGTTACAACGGCAACGGTCGGGTTCAGCTTTGAAAAGGAGCCGTCGCTTTCATCGGCCTCGACAACCATCCACTGGCCATGACCAAGCTTGGCGTTACTTCCCCAGCCGGTGATGATACCGCCATTGATCACCGTCGGATCGATCCCGGCGCTGTCCAGCAGGGTCGCCACAAGCGAGGTCGTGGTCGTCTTGCCATGTGTTCCGGCAACCGCGACCGACCAGCGAAGCCGCATCAGCTCGCCAAGCATTTCGGCACGGTGGACAACAGGAAGGAACCGTTCGCGCGCGGCAATCAATTCCGGATTGTCGGGCCGGATCGCCGTCGAGATGACGACAATCGCGGCATCGTCCACATTTTCGGCCTTCTGCCCGCAGATGACCTTGATGCCCTTCTTGCGAAGCCGGCGGACATTGGCATTCTCGGCGCTGTCGCTTCCCTGGACGGAATAGCCCATCTCGAACAGGATTTCGGCAATGCCGCTCATGCCGATACCGCCGATACCGGTGAAATGCAGGGTGCCGATGGACAGGGGAAGTTCGCTCATCTTTCCCTCGCTGTCAGGTTGGCAAGCCCGGCCCGCATCAGCGCATGTTCGGCGATCAGCGTGGCGGCGTCGGGGGCGGCAAGGCTGCGTGCGGCCTCGCCCATCTGCCCGCGCCTGTCGGGGTCGGTCAGAATGGCGGCAATCTCAGCGCCGAGCCGGGTGGCATCCAGCGTCGCCTCGGCAAGGCAATATCCACCGCCAGCCAGCTCGAACTGCTGCGCATTGGCTGTCTGGTGGTCATCCATCGCGCCGGCGAAGGGCACCAGCAAGGCAGGACGTCCTGCCGCCGCAAGCTCGGCAACCGTCGAGGCACCGGCGCGGGCAATCACAAGGTCACTTGCGGCAAGACGTGTCGGCATGTCGTCGAAAAAGGCGGCGACCTCGGCGTCCATATTCATTGCGTCATAGCTGTGGCGCAGCTGGTCAATCTGTTCGGCGCGGCATTGCTGGACAATCTGAAGGCGCGCCCGCAGCGCCTCAGGCAGCGTGGCAAGGGCGGCCGGCACCAGATCGGCAAAGACAGCCGCGCCAAGCGAACCACCGATGATGGTCAATGACAGCGGTGCCTCGGCACGGGTCCGGCGCGGTGGGATCGCAAAGAAGGCGGATCGCACGGGCATGCCGGACACGAAGCTTGCAATGCGTGCCGGCAGGTTGCGCGTGCCTTCCCAGCTCAGCGCCAGATGACCGGTCCAGCGGGCCAACAGGTGATTGGCCCGTCCGAGGAAGGCGTTCTGCTCGTGGAGCAGGGATGGTACGCCAAGCAGTCTGGCGACAAGCAGGGGTGCAAAGGACGGATAACCGCCAAAGCCGATCATCGCTGCCGGCCGGCGCTTCAGCATTGTCAGCAGCGCCAGCGCAGCGCCGGCACCCAGTTTGGCCATTGCGGCGAGACGCCGGAATATGCCGCGCTGAAAGGGGGATGCGGCTGGCAGCACAAGGCGGCCATCGGCGGGAACAAGGCGGGCACCGCGACGATCGGTCATGACCAGTGTTTCGACCCCGGCACCGCGCAGCGCCTCGGCCACGGCAAGGGCCGGGAACACATGGCCACCGGTGCCGCCGGCGGCAAGCGCGATCAGCGGTTTGCGGTGCCCGGTCATGCCGACACCTCCTGGCGACGTCGGCCCGGCAGCGCATAGGGCGAGCGCCGCCGCGTCAGGGCCAGAATGAGTCCCATCGTCAGCCCGCTGGCGACAAGTGACGAGCCGCCATAGCTGATCAGCGGCAATGTCATGCCCTTGGTCGGGATCAGGTCGGCTGACGAAGCCATGTGGATTGCCGCCTGCACACCGAACTGCAGCACCAGACTGGCGCTGGCAAGCAGGCAGAACAGCCCTTCATCCGACATCGCTCTGGCAAATCCACGCAACACGATGAAGGCATAGAGCGCGACCAGTGTCAGACAGGCAAGGGCCCCGAATTCCTCGGCCGCGACGGCAAAGATAAAATCGGAATGGGCATCGGGAAGGTGCAGCTTTACCGTGCCGTCGCCCGGTCCGACGCCAAACAGGCCGCCATTGGCAAAGGAATGTTTGGCCTGTTCAACCTGCCACGCGCCACCTTCGATGAATTTCTCGATCCGCAGCTTGACGTGGTCCAGTGTCAGGTAGGCGATGAACAGACCCAGCGGTGCCAGCGCGACGATGCAGACCACCAGCAGCATCGGCATGCCGGCAAGAAACATCTGGAACCCCCAGGTCAGGACGATCATCAGCGTCATCCCGATGTCGGGCTGCAGCACCAGAATGCCGACAATCAGCGCCATCAGCAGCGATGAATAGATCCAGCCCGGAAAATCCTGGCCCTCGCGCCACAGGGTCAGCAGCCATGCCGATACGACGGCGAAGAGCGGCTTGGCGAATTCGGACGGTTGCAGGTTGAATCCGGCGATATTGATCCAGCGGGTGGCGCCCTTGATTTCACTTCCCGCAACCACGGCCAGCCCCATCAGCCCGATAATGCCGATCAGGCCGACCAGCGCCAGCGCCCGGATCGGACGCGGCTCGAGAAGCGATGTGGCGATCATCAGACAGACAGCCGGAATCAGGAAGATGCCCTGACGGATGCCGAAATGCTGTGACGGCAGATTGATCAGGTTTGCCACTGCCGGCCCGGCGGCCATGACCAGCAGCGTGCCGACGACCATCAGCAACAGCGCGCTGGCCAGAAGCCAGCGATCCACTGTCCACCACCAGACACCGACAAGCGAGCGATCCGTGCGATCAAGCATGCGCGCCTCCTGTGTCCGGCCCGGTGGCGGCAAGCTGTCTTGCGAGGGCGCAGAAGGCGTCCCCGCGGGCGGCAAAATTCGCAAACTGGTCAAAAGATGCAGCGGCAGGTGACAGCAGGATCGTTGTCAGGCCTGCGGCGGCGCTGGCATCGGCAAAGGCGGCGGTTGTCGCGGTTTCAAGATCGCCTGACAGCCTGATCGGCACCCGGTCGGCCAGTGTTGCGGCGAAATCCTTGGCGGCGCTGCCGATCAGATAGGCGCGTTCGACATTCGCGGTGGCGTCTGCGGCAGGGCCAAGCCCGCCCTCCTTTGCCTCGCCACCGGCAATCCAGTAGATGCTGTCATAGGCGGCAAGCGCACAGGCGGCGGCCACACCATTGGTCGCCTTTGAATCATTGATGAAAGCCACGCCCCGATGCTGGGCGACATGCTGCATGCGATGCGGCAGGCCGGCAAAATCCCTCAGCCCGGCGGCAATATCGGCCTCAGCGACGCCAAGATGGCGAAGACAGGCGACGACAGCAGCGGCGTTGACAGCGTTGTGCAGACCGGCAAGGGCGGGTGCCAGGTCGAATTCCGCCGGCAGATCCCGCGCGCCGACCGTCACCGCAGTGCCGCCACCGGCCGCAAAATCGGCGGCAAGCCGGGCAACCGGCCCCTCGGCCTCGCCGAATACCGCCAGCCCGTCCGGCGGCAAGGCGGACAGGATCCGTGCCTTGGCGGCGACATAGCCATCCATGCCGCCATGTCGGTCAAGGTGGTCCGGTGTAATGTTCAAGAGAATGGCCATATCGGCGCGAAGTGATGGGGTTGTCTCAAGCTGGTAGGATGACAATTCCAGCACGATCACCCCGTCCCCGCCCGGATCTGCAAGGGTGCAGGCGGCCTCGCCGATGTTGCCGCCAATACAGGCCTTGATGCCGGCAGTCTTCAGGCAGTGGCCAAGCAGCGCCGTTGTTGTCGATTTGCCGTTTGTGCCGGTGATCGCAACAAGACGTGCCTGCGGTGCGGCGCGCATCGCCAGTTCAATTTCGCTGATGATCTCGACGTCGCTGTCGCGGGCCCGTGCGGCGGCTGGATGCGGCGCTGGATGATGATGCGGAATGCCGGGGCTGATGACCATGGCATCAAGCCTGTCCCAGGGCCAGTTCTGCCAGTGTTCGACCTGTAATGTGGCCTGGCGGTCATCCGGTGCCTGGCGCGCATCGTCATGCAGCCAGCATGTGGCACCGGCCGCATCAAGCGCGCGCGCCGCCGCCATGCCGGACAGGCCGAGACCGAGGATCCCGACTGTTTTGCCTGACATGGAATGTGGAACGAGCATGATTGTTTGTTCCTAGCGAAGCTTCAGCGATGACAGGCCGGCAAGTGCCAGCACGACGGCGATGATCCAGAACCGGATGACGATGGTCGATTCAGCCCAGCCCTTGCGCTCGAAATGATGGTGCAGCGGTGCCATCAGGAAGATGCGCTTGCCGGTAAGCTTGAACGAGGCGACCTGCAGAATGACGGACAGCGTTTCGACAACGAACAGGCCGCCGGTGATCGCCAGCACCAGCTCGTGCCGGGTTGCCACCGACATCGCGCCAAGCGCGCCGCCAAGCGCCAGCGACCCTGTATCCCCCATGAACACGCGGGCCGGTGGTGCGTTGAACCACAGAAAGCCCAGCCCGGCACCCAGAAGAGCGCCGCACATCACCGCCAGATCGCCCGTACCGGGGACATAGTTGATCTGCAGATAGGTGGCGAAATTCACATTGCCGGCAAGATAGGCAATCAGCCCGAAACAGGCGGCAACAATCATCACCGGCACGATGGCCAGCCCATCCAGCCCGTCTGTCAGATTGACCGCGTTTGACGCGCCGACAATGACCATCATCGCAAAGGGCACATAGAAAAGTCCCAGCGAGATCAGCGTGTCCTTGAAAAAGGGCACCGCCACGCCATAGCGCAGCTGCGCCGGTGACATCTCGATCAGCACCAGTGTGGCGATAAAGGCGACGCCAAGCTGCAACACCAGTTTCATCCGTCCCGACATGCCATGATGCGAACGGCGACGCAGTTTCATCCAGTCATCGACCGATCCGACCGCCCCAAAGCTGAGCGCCACAAGCAGAACCGGCCACAGATAGGGATTCGACAGCGGCATCCACAGCAGGGTCGACAGGGCAAAAGCGCCAAGTATCAGCAATCCGCCCATGGTCGGTGTCCCGATCTTGGTCACAAGATGCGATTCCGGCCCGTCGGCGCGAATTGGCTGGCCGTCGACCTGGCTGGCCTTCAGCCAGCGGATCAGCGCCGGACCGAACATCAGGCTGATGATCAGGGCGGTGATTGTCGCACCGCCGGTCCGGAAGGTGATGTAGCGGAACAGGTTGAAGATCTGAAAGTCGTCGGACAGAGGCACCAGAAGGTCAGGCAGCATGGGATGCACCTCCGTTCGCGTCTGTGGTATCGGCAAGCTCCTGAAGAACCGCTGCAGCAACATGGCAGGCACCGGACCCGTTCGATCCCTTGATGAAGACATGGTCGCCATCGACAAGTGACGCCCGCAGCGCCTTCAGTGCCGCTGCAGGTGTATCAACGCCGTGATGGTCGATGCTGCCGGCAAGCTGTGATGCCATTGCGGCCATCATCGGCCCGATGGTGATCACAATCCGCGGCGCCAGTGCGGCAATGGCCGGGACGAGGGCGGCATGCGCGGCCTCGCTTGACTGGCCAAGCTCCAGCATGTCGGACAGCACCATGATGTGGGGCGGTGTGGTGCCGAAGGTGGCAAAAGCGGCCTCCATCGAGGCGGGGCCGGCATTGTAGCTGTCGTCGATCAGCGTCATGGAGGTGCCATTGAAAACGCCGCTGCTGACAGCGCCGCGACCTGGCAAGCCTCTGAAATCAATCAATGAACTTGAAGCATCCTTCACATCAAGGCCAAGCGCCGCCACGGCGGCCAGCATGGCAGTCGCGTTATGGGCCCAATGATCGCCGCGCAGTCCCATCCGGAAGCAAAGCGCGGTCCCCATAATGTCTGCCCGAACAATCATCCCGGCATCGGGCCCGCCTTCGTCCGTGGTGATGTCGAGAAGCTGGGCCTCCGCGCCCTGTGCGGTGCCAAACCCGATAATCCGGCTGGCACCGGCGGTGCTGGCGCGGGTGCCGAGAAAGGTGAAATAGGGATCATCGGCGTTCAGAATCGCGGTGCCGCCATCCGTCAGCCCGTCAAAGATTTCGGCCTTTGCGGCGGCGATATCGTCCAGCGAGTCAAAGAAACCGGCATGGCTGTTGGCGATGCGCGTGATGACCGCGATATCCGGCTGGGCGAGGGCGCTCAGCGTCGTGATCTCGCCGGGGGCGTTCATGCCGATTTCCTGGACTGCGGCGATGGGGGTTTCGGGAAGCGCCGCCAGGGTCAGCGGCACGCCGAGATGATTGTTGAAGCTGGCACGGTTGGCATGACAGCCACCAAGCTGGCGCAGCATATGGGCCAGCATTTCCTTGCTTCCGGTTTTGCCAACCGATCCGGTAATGGCGACCAGATGGCCGCCGGACATCCGGTGCGCCGCCCGCCCAAAGGCACCAAGCCGGGTCAGCGCGGCCTCGACATCGTCAACCATCAGCAGTGGGCATGAGATCTCGCCGGTCTCGCGCGACACCAGCGCGGCGGCGGCACCGTTTGCGGCGGCGGCGGCGACATAGTCATGGCCATCCGCCTGCTGGCCGGCCAGCGCGGCGAACAGGGTGCCCTGCGCGCATTGCCGACTGTCAATCTCGACAGCGGTGACGGTCAGCTCGCCGGGCGGGTTCAGCCATCTGCCGTCAACACGGCGGGCCAGCTCGTCGGCGGTGAGGTTCATTCCCGGGTTGGCGGCGCTCATCCGGCACCTCCATCGGCTGTCAGCCTGCGAATGGCGTTGCGGGCGACACTGGAATCGTTGAAGGGCAGGGTTTCATTGCCGACAAGCTGCACACTTTCATGGCCCTTGCCGGCGATCAGCAGCACATCGTCATTGGTCAGTTCGCGCATCGCCGTCGAGATGGCTTCGCCGCGGTCGGCGATCTCGATGGCGTTTGGGCAGGATTCGATGATGGCGGCGCGGATGGCGGCAGCATCCTCCGAGCGTGGATTGTCATCGGTGACATAGACAATGTCGGCATGTTTGCGGGCGGCGCTTCCCATCTGCGGGCGTTTGCCCGTATCGCGGTCGCCACCAGCACCAAAGACAACGGCAAGCCGGCCGCGCGTTTCCGGCCGCAATGCCTTCAGCGCCGATTCCAGCGCATCGGGTGTATGGGCATAATCGACAACCACCTTGGCGCCGGTCGGGTGACCCGACACAAGCTGCATCCGGCCCTCGGCACCGGTGACATAGGGAAGTGCCCACAGCGAGTCATGGATCGGCAGACCGCTGGCATGTGCCATGACCGCCGCGGTCACCGCGTTGACAGCCTGAAAGGTGCCGGCAAGCGCCATTGGAATGCGCAGAGTGTTGCCATCATGTTCGACCGTCACGTCGAGGCCGAAATCCATAGCGGCGACATTGCTGATCCGGAAATCGGCCTTTTTGGCGGCACCAACGGTCAGGATCACATGGTTTTGCGGGCTGCTGCCGCGCAGCATCTCGACCAGCCGCGCGCCATAGGGATCGTCGATATTGATCACCGCCGTGCCGCCGGGCATCAGAAGCTCGGTAAAGAGCCGTGCCTTGGCGGCGAAATAGGATTCCATATCCGGATGATGATCAAGATGATCGCGGCTCAGATTGGTAAAGCCGGCGACATGGATCTTCAACCCGTCAAGCCGATGCTGGGCCAGGCCATGACTGCTTGCCTCAAGCGCAAGATGCGTGATGCCGGCCGCGCAGACCGGTTGCAGCGCGGCATGCAGGCTGGCCGCATCGGGCGTCGTCAGCGACGGCAGGCCGAGCATGCGCCCCTGCATGGTGCGGGGATCCGGCCCCTGCAGCCCCAGCGTGCCGATCGACGCGGCGTCCCATGTTGCCCGGCGCCAGATCTGGCGAATGAACTCGACGGTGGATGTTTTCCCGTTGGTGCCGGTCACGGCGGCGATCATGCCGGGCTGGCGGGTCCAGAAACGGGTCGCGGCAAGTGCCAGTTCACGCCGCGGCGATGCACAGCCCAGAACAGGCACGCCGGTGGCGGCGATGGCTTCGAGCGCCGCATCAAGCGGCCGTTCGTCGGTCAGAATGGCTGCGGCCCCGGCCTCCACTGCCGCGCCGGCGAAGTCGCGCCCGTCGGCGTGACTTCCGGCAACGGCCACAAACAGAAATCCCTTGCCGGCCTCGCGGGAATCACTGCCAAGGCCGGTGATGTCGAGCGTCGCGATCTCTGCCGCACGCGGGTGCGCAGATGTCGGGCCGGGGATGAGATCAGAAAGCAGCAAGCGTTTTTTCCTCTTTTCCGATCTTGAAGTCGAGGCGCAGTTTCTGGCGAATTTCGGGCGCTTTTTCGTCAACAGGATGAATTCCGAGCAACGGTGCCGCATTTTCGATGATGTGGCGGGCGGCAGGCGCCGCCACCCATCCGCCGGTGGCGTAGCCGTAGGAATGTTTCTGTCCCTTTGGTTCGTCGACCATCACAACCAGCACATAGCGCGGGTCGTGGACCGGGAATGTCGCGGCAAAGCTGGCGATGTTGCGGTCCTTGTAATAGCCGCCTTCGGGGCGGATTTTTTCGGTGGTGCCGGTCTTGCCGCCGACCATATAGCCGCGTGCCTCGGCATAGTTGCCGGTGCCGTCGGGATGTTTGACCACAAGCCGCATCATCGAGCGTACCGAGCGCGTTGTCTCATCGGAGAACACCCGTTCGCGAACCGGCTGGTTGTCGGGCTGGCGGCGCAGCAAGGTCGGCGCGGTCCACAGCCCGCTGCCACTGGCGGTGGCCACGGCGGCGGCAAGATGCATGGGTGTCACCGAAATGCCGTGACCATAGGAAATCGTCGCAATTTCCGACTGCCGCCATGACCGGGGGATCAGCGGCGTGGCGACTTCGGGAATTTCCAGGGACAGCCGGTCGAACATGCCGAGGCGGCGCAGATAGGCCTGTTGGGTTTCGGCACCGATTTCGGCCGCCATCCGCGCCGAACCGATATTCGACGACAGGACCAGAATTTCGGGAACGGTCAGCGGCCAGTCATAGACATGAAAGTCGCTGATGCGATGTCCGCCGATGCGAAGCGGCTTGGCCACCTCATAGCGCCGGTTCACCGTCGTGGTTCCGGCCTGAAGCGCCATCGCGGTGTTCAGCACCTTGAAGGTCGAACCCATTTCATACAGGCCAAGTGTGGCCCTGTTGAATCTGGTATCGGCGTCGGTGCCGCCGAAATGGTTCGGGTTGAAATCGGGCAGCGAGACCAGCGCCAGCACTTCACCACTCTCGATATCGAGCATGATGCCGGCACCACCGATGGCCTCAAATATTTGAATTTGCTTGTTGATTTCGCGCGCCACGATGGCCTGGACGCCAGCGTCGATCGACAGGGTGATGTCCTTGCCGGCGGCAAGCTGGGCGTCCAGCGACTTTTCCACGCCGGCAAGGCCGTTATTGTCGGTGTCGACCTGGCCGAGGATGTGTGCCGCCAGCCTGCCGCTCGGATAGGCGCGAAGGGTGCTTTTGCGAAAATACACGCCCGGAATGCCGAGATTCAGGATTTCGGCATGCCGCGCCGGGGTCAGCTTGCGGTCCAGCTCGACATATCTTGTGTCCTTGGTCAGCAGCCTGACCAGCGCCGCCTCGTCATGGCGTGGCAACAGCGGGGCCAGCGCCCGCGCCGCCGCCGCCGGATCCATGATCTCGCCCGGATCGGCATGAAGCACGGTGATCGGCAGGTTGGTTGCCAGCAGCCGCCCCTTGCGGTCCAGAATCTGGCCGCGCTCGGCTTTCGGCGGTGGCACAATGCCGGCGGTGCGGGCGTTGGCCTCGTCGGTGGCAAGCAGCATCACCCGCGCGGCGATGGCCGCAAAGACGGCAAAGACAACGACTGCCGACATGACAAGCCGCACCTCGGCAATGCGGCGCGAACGTGCCGGATCGGGGCGGGACGGCAGGACAAGGGCGCGAAGCCGTGATGTGAGCGTGACCGGGCTGTTCATTGCGGCGTGATACTCCCTGTCTGAAGGCTGATACGGTCATCCGGAGTCGCGGCGATCCGTGTCAGGTCGCGCGGCGCCGGTTCGGGCGGCAGCAGCGTAATGACGCCGACATCGGCCACCGGATCATCAAAGCGCGGCAGGATCCGCATCGGGATGGCGTCGATCGGCAGCACCCGGTCCTCGGGGATGGGCTGCATCTCCAGAAGCCTGTTGGACAGTTCCAGAACCCGTTCCGGACGGGACAGATGCGCCCATTCGGCTTCCAGCACGGCGATTTCGCGTTCGGTCGATCTGATATCCCGTTCCAGCGCCAGCAGGTCGCTTTCGCGCTGGTCGATGCCGATTTTCACCTGATAGAGCGTGGTACCGAGGATGGCTGTCAGGATGCTGACAAGAAGGATCATGCGCATGCCGCGTCTCCCCCTATTGCGGTGTGGGGTTCGGCCAAGGCGGCGTCGGTCCGCCTGGCAACACGGAGCTTTGCCGAGCGGGCCCGGGCATTTGCCGCCGTTTCGCCAGCTTCGGGAAGGATCGGCTTGCGGGTCACCAGCTCGAAGGTCGGGGCAGGGCCGGTGACCGCGGGGCGATGACGCGACGGGTTGGCGCGGGCGCTGCTGCGCGCCCCGAGAAAGCGTTTCACGATCCTGTCTTCCAGCGAGTGAAACGACACCACGGCCAGAATGCCGCCTGGTTTCAGCATCGCCTCGGCGGCACTCAGCCCGTCCTCGATCTCGCCAAGTTCGCGGTTGATATAGATCCGCAGTGCCTGAAAGCTGCGCGTTGCCGGGTCAAGCTGACCGGGCCGCGGGGCCGGCATCACCGCATGGATGATCGCCGCCAGCTGGCCGGTGGTGGTGATCGGCGCTTCGGTGCGGGCACGGACAATGGCGCGGGCAATCCGCCGCGAGGCGCGCTCTTCGCCATAATCCCACAGGATCTGGGCCAGCGCCCGTTCATCGAGCCGCATCACGATATCGGCCGCGCTGTCGCCCGATTTCGACATCCGCATGTCCAGCGGCCCGTCCAGCCGGAAGGAAAATCCACGCTCGGCCTGATCAAGCTGGGTTGAACAGACACCAAGGTCGAAGGCGATGCCGTCAAGGCCTGTTTCCGGCCCGGCAAGGTCGCGCATGGCGGAAAAGCATCCTTCGCGAAGCTGCAGCCTGTCGCCATATCTGTCGGCCAGCGCCGCGCCGCGGGCAATGGCGTCGGGGTCGCGGTCGATTGCGATAACGGTGCTTGCCGCAGCTTCGAGGATCGCTTCGCTATAGCCGCCATTGCCGAAGGTGGCATCAAGATAGAGCCCGCCATCACGGGGGGTCAGGGCGGTCACGACTTCGCGCAGCAGCACCGGCGTATGGAGTGCCTGATGCTCTGGGCGCGCGGCGGCCATCAGCGCCTCCCCTGGGGATCGCTGGCCGGGTCGTCCGGCGGACGCCGGCCACCGCCAAGCCGCAGGCTGGGCAGGCCGGCCGTCTTGGCGCGGGTGCGGGCCTCTGTCTCGCGCGCCCGATAGCGCGCCGGAAGCCAGATCTGAAAGGACCGGCCGATGCCGGCATACAGCGCCATGTCGTCAAGTTCGGCAAAACTGATGAAATCCGCCGAGAGCATGATCCGGCCCTCGCCATCGAGTTTCATTTCCTGGGCGCTGGACAGCATTGTCTGCAGCGTCGCCACCTCTTCGGACAGGCTGTCCATACTGTCGATGGCGTCGACGATCTGGCCAATCCGCTCGGGCCCGCATCCCTCCAGACAGGGTTCGGTCAGCGATTTGAACAGATATAGCGGGTCGCGCCGACGTTCCAGCACCGCGCGGAAGGGCGCCGGCACAGACAGCCGTCCCTTGCGGTCAATGCGGTTCTCGAATGTGGACAGGAACAGATCCACGCGACATCCCCGTAATCCTGGCGAGGCTCTGGCGGGACTTCCGGTGCCCGGCGCGGCGATACGCCGGTCTGGCATTTCCCTGTCACAGGCCCGCTGACCGGGCCCGGCAAGGGCGGAAGGGTGCCGGCTGTCGATCCCCCATGGATGGCAGCCATCCCACATTGCCTCAATATGGGATTATTTGGGATATCATGGGAAATATTGGCCGTCAATGGGTTCAAGCTGTTTTTTCATGGGAAAAAGCCAATGTTCTCAATTAGTTAAGTATGAATTTCAACTATGGTTCGTAACAGACTGAAAAAAGGGCAGATTCCCAATACTGTTCATTTTTTGTTCTTATTTTGGGGTAAATTTGGGGTAAATTTGGGGTGTTGGGGGCCGGAATCGGCCCCGGAACGACATCGCGAATCGGGCAACAGTGATTTTGGGGGATGTTGGGGGGTGTTCGGGAGGCAAAACGCGGGTGATCTCAAGCGCGCGGCGTGTCACCGCCACCAGATTGGGGTGGGCCTGTTGCAGATTGTCCAGCGAGCGCTGCGAGAATGTGAAGCCTGATGCCATGCGGCCAAGATGCCACCGTCAGGCAGGGGCGTGGTGATGCAACATTTCGGCAGTGGTGCCTTCTGGTCAGGAATCAGGCTTGCCAAAAAGCTCTTCATATAGTGGTCCGAAATTATGGGGAATTGCCTCTGGACCATAGATGTTTGCTATGGCTGTCCAGAAGGCTTGAATGTCTAAATCAAATTTATCCTTCCATAGATTGGGTTGAGTCTCCCAACGCTGCTTCAGATGACTGACGAGTTCCGCAAGTCGGTGTGGTATGCCTGACGCATGTGTGATCTGATTGTTGTTTAATACCGCATTGAAAATTCTTGATACATCGTTTGGTCTCAAGTCACTTCTTATCGGCCAGACGCACCTGTGCAAATTTGCTTCGGCATTTCGATATGATCCAGACGCTGCAAATAGACTGATCATTTTGTCAATCATCGGAAATGAAACGGGACGCAGAATCAGCGGACACCCTTCATTGAAATCATCAAAGGCTATATATTTCAATTTGTTAAATATTGGCGCGAGATCAGGAATGTCGATGCAGCCAAGTGCGGGAAGTACGAATTTATGTAGGTTGGTTCCTCTTTGTTCAATCATCAGATTGGAAAGCTTACCCAAGATCGTTTGTTCCGTAATTTGGGCGATTTGCGCCCTCATCGGCTCCTTTAACCGAGACCATAAGGCTGGCTCCCATGACAGAAGCAACAGCGTCATCAATTTTTGGCTGTCGTCAGTCGTTTTATCAAGATGATCGAAGTACGTGGCGACGACTTCATCAAAAAGTGGACTGTCTACTTTTAACACCGCACTCAAACATGCCAGAAACCCTCTACGACGATCAAATGGTGATCCTGCTTCGTAGTTTTGGTGATCGCTGATTTGGAATGGGTCTTCTGTCAGTAGCAAACCACGCCGGGCACCATGGGCGATGGCACTGCGAAGGGTCTTTGTTCCACTTTCTACATATCGCTGCGTAACCAATTGCGTTGCGGCAGGTTGCCATTTGGGAAGCCGCGTTTCATCAAGATCATGCCAGAGGCGAACAAGAGCTTCCTTACCTTGTGACGGTGGGCGGATTAGCAATCGGTCCAGCGCGTGCGCGATATGCGCCCGAACGGCCTCCGGTATAGGCACGAAGTGCCCTTCATCGCCAGCCAAGGTTGGATGGGCGCATGAATTTCTGTCCTCCCGTAGCCTGTTAAACTGTGTTTGGTCGCGGTGGTTGAACATGAGGAATTCATTGGTCGCTCGATCTATGATTTCCCGCTCGACCCTCAGCATCTTACCGGGATTTTGGGCGTTGCGTTCAATTTCCCCCACATATTGCTCGGCAACGTTGTTTCCCTGTTCGCTAAGCTCCCTAATTTTTGAAATCAGATCGCCAAATACAGCGGACCAACACATCACCACGGCAGACCGCATGGCGCCCGCGCGGTAAGCCGCAATGGCCTCGTCAATAAGCGCTCTCGAGTGAGGATTTTTGACCTGCTCGGCCAAGCTGTCGAGGTCCGAAAGCTGTGTCGGCATCACATGCTCCCAATTCCATGGAAGAAGGCAAAGGTCACAGCACTTCGATTAACGGGAAGAGTTTGATGCAATGCACGAGGATGGTCAATCACCATCATTCACAAAGCCTCACTCAGCCTTAAGCGATAATTAACCGCAGGGTTCTATCCTCTCATTGGGCTTTCTGATGATGGGAGGATCAGATGAAGGTGTTCATCAGTTGGGCGGTGATCGTAGTAGGCAAATGGCGAAGGCGCTGCGTGAAAGGCTGCCAGATGGCCTGTAAGCCGGGTTCTGTAGCGGTTTCCCGGTGATGGCCATTCATCTGGCGGTGCCGTTGCCGGCCCATCGCCGAACACAACCCCCTCCGTCCATATGTTCCGTCCATATGTAAGGTGTCGCTTGACATATGTAAGGCATTGCCTTACATATTGGCCTGTGATTGAAAGCATTCGCCACAAGGCGCTCAGGGCCTATTGGACACGTGGCAGGGCGGGTGGGCTGAATGCCGACTGGCTGAACCGGTTGACGCTGATCCCCTCGCCCGTCTCGATGCCGCCATCCGCCCCGAGGACATGAACGAGCCGGGCCTGCGCTTCCACGCGCTGGGTGGTGAGATGAAGGGCCGCTATTCGGTGCGGGTGACGGGCAACTGGCGCGTCACATTCGCATGGGACGGCGAGAACGCCGTCGATGTCGATCTTGAGGATTACCACTGACGCCATTTCCAGGGAGGGAAACAATGGCCAAGAAACACCCGTCGATTCCGCCGACCCACCCCGGTGCCTATCTTCGCGAGATCGTGCTGCCGGACATGGATATGACCAAGGCCGGCATGGCCCGCGCCCTCGGCATTTCGCGGCAGACGCTCTATGACATCCTGAACGAGAAGCAGCCCGTCACCGTCGATATGGCGCTGCGGCTCGGGCGGTTTTTCGGCACTTCGCCGGAATCATGGCTGAACATGCAGAACAGGTACGATTTCGAGAAGGCCCGGCAGCGGATCGATCTTCAGGCGATCCCCGTCTATGAACCGGCGGCCGGGTGAACCGCCGCCGCTCGTCCCCGGGCTGATGCGCGGCCTTCGGCGGTGCATGACGGGACATCGCCGGATGTCGGAAAAACCACTGCCAGATGGCCTGTAAGCCGGGTTCTGTACCGGTTTCCCGGTGATGGCCATTCATCTAGCGGTGCCGTTGCCGGCCCCGTCAAGCAACCTACCCGGACATCGGCGCGGAACCGCGCCTGCCGTGCCCCGGCATGACGCCGGCGCATGGCCCGTGTCCCTACATGGTCTTGCTCCGGATGGGGTTTACCCTGCCCGGCCCGTTGCCGGCCCGGCGGTGCGCTCTTACCGCACCTTTTCACCCTTACCGGCACGAACCGCGCAAGGCGGGGCCGGCGGTATGGTTTCTGTGGCACTTTCCCTGGGGTCGCCCCCGCCGGGCGTTACCCGGCATCCTGGTCCCGTGGAGCCCGGACTTTCCTCTCCCCGTCCCGCAAGGGGCGCGGGCAGCGGCCATCCGGCCATCTGACAGCGCGCGCAGTGTAGGCGCGCCGCGATAACCGGGTCAAGACGGGTCGGTCGGTGAAGTTTCCCGGGCGCGGCGTGGCCGGGTGTCAGGCAGGCACAGCGCGTCGGCACGGTGTCCAAGCTCGGTCAGCGATGTTTCCACCATCCGCCGGTAATGGTCCAGCGAGGCACCGCCACTGCGGCCATCACCCGCCGGTACATCGATCGGCGGTACATTGCCCGCCGATACATTGATCGGCGGCACATGGATTGGCGCGCCCATCACCAGCCTGCCACGCGACAGCGGTTTCGGGATCATCATCCTGTCCCATCCACCGGCGCGCCAGTAACGGGTGGCCGACCAGCTGAGCGGCAGGATGGGGCGGCCACTCAACCTGGCAAGCGCCACCGCGCCGCGTGCGGCGGTGCGGGCCGGGCCGCGCGGCCCGTCGGGCGTGATCGCCACCGACCTGCCATCTTCCAGCGCGCGCACCATCCCGCGAAGTCCGGAAAATGGCGCGCGGCTTGACGAGCCCCAGATCGTGCCGATGCCAAAGCGCCGGATGCAGGCCGCCATCATCCGCCCGTCGGCATGCGGTGACTGCAGGGCGCAGAGCGGACGGCGCGACGGCCAGAGCCAGGGCATGGCAAACAGCTTTTCATGCCAGAACACGACGATGATACCGGGATGGGCCGCCATGAAATCGTCCAGCGCGCGCCTGTCGGCGCGGCTCCAGCGAATGCTTGTCATGAGAAGTCCGATGATGGCGGCAACCAGATACCCGAAAACAATATGTCCGCCGCGTGACCGGATCGCAGCCTTGATCATGCGTATGACACCTGTTGTCTGTTGCCTTCCATAGGGTGGGCATTAACAGGTGAAGTCAAATCATGGCGGGATGTCGGGATGTGGCGGCAGGCTCACACAAACGTGACTGTACAGGCGGCACGCTCTGCTTTCATAAGGTTGGTATAAGTAGCCCTTAGATTCCGCCCCGGTTTTACCCTTTGCGCCGGGGCGGAAAACAGCCTTCAGGACTTGCAGGAACGTCAAGGGCTTTTGGGAGTGGAAGGCTTTGTGACGTGAGGCAAAAATGACATTTCAACAAGACCCGAAGCTGATCGAAATGCTTCTGAACATGCAGAGGTGCAGCAATTTCGGCATATGCAGGGATGCGCAATACGATCCGTCTGCAGGACATGTTCCAAGGGGATTTTCAGGCGCGACTGGCACATTGGATGAAGTCCTGCTGATCATGGTCATGGCTGAGCCGGGGTTTCCCTTGGGCGATGAGACCTATTCGGGAGATCCAGCCACAGACCTGAAGACATTGTTGAGTTCCAGATATTTGAGAAGGGGTGAGAATCTCATTCATCGGAATGTCGTGAATTTTCTGAACAGTGTTTTCCCGATGTTTTCCGGAAATTTCGATGAGCTTTTCAGGCGCGTATGGTTGACGGAGAGCCGTCACTGCTCCATCGCCGTGGAAACCGGACATATTCCAAAACGGGAACGGTTGATATGCTCTCGGAAGCATTTGGTCGAACAGGTTAGGCTGTTTCCAAACGCGATTGTTCTACTGGCTGGCACGAAGGCTGGACAGGCGCATGGTCTGATTGACAACGCAATTCAGTGCGGTGCATTTGCCCCTCCCGGATGCAATCACTTCAAGGTAAGACAGAGCCATGCCGAAGCAGCGGAGAAAGTCAGGCATCACGTGGCGAAATATCTGTAATTTCCACACTATCCGTTGTTCAATGCTTCCTCGGCTTCGGCGGCTTCCAGCCAGCGGGTCTCCTTGGCCTCTTTTTCCGTCCGCGCTGTGGCCAGCCTGTCGGCGGCGGCGGTAAACCCGTCCGGGTCGCTGGCAAAAAAGGCCGGGTCGGCAAGCCGCGTTTCCAGCCTGTCTATTTCAGCCTCCAGCACCTCGATCTCGCCGGGAATCGTGTCCAGCGCATGGCGGTCCTTGAAGCTGAGCTTGGCGGTGCGGTTGCCGGTCGGCTTTGCGGTCTGCCCAGCGGCCCGTCCTGTGCCGCGACGCCCGCCTGTCTTGCCGTTCACCCCCATGCTACCCATGCCGCTTTCGCGGGCCGCGCGGCGCGCCATCGCGGCGGTGCGCCGTTCCAGATAGTCGGTATAGCCGCCGGCATGCGCGCTGACCTTGCTGTCGCCTTCAAAGGCCAGCAGCGCGGTGACGGTGCGATCCAGAAAATCCCTGTCATGGCTGACGATCAGGATCGTGCCGTCATATTCGGCGATCACCTCCTGAAGCAGGTCGAGCGTTTCCATGTCGAGGTCGTTTGTCGGCTCGTCGAGAACAAGGAAATTATGTGTTTCGGCAAACAGCTTGGCCAGCAGCAGCCGGTTCTGCTCGCCCCCCGACAGGGTGGCCACCTTCTGCGTCATCTTGTGGTCGTCGAACAGGAAATCGCGAAGATAGGCGGTGACATGTTTCTGCTGTCCGGCAACCTCGATCATGTCGCTGCTGCCGCCCGTCAGCACTGTCCAGGGCGATGAATTGCGGTCAAGGGCGCTTCGCTGCTGGTCGAAATAGGCCGGGTTCAGGCCGAACCCCTGGCGCACGCGCCCGCTGTCGGGGTTTGCCAGACCCAGCAGAACCCGGACAAGGGTCGATTTGCCGATGCCGTTCGGCCCGACAATGCCGATCCTGTCGCTGCGCCGGACCAGCATGTTGAAATGGGTCAACAGCTGGCGGCGTGCCGCTTCGGTGCCCGATGCGTCGTCATTGTCGCCGATATCCTTTGCGCCAATATCCTTTGCGCCAATATCCTTTGTGCCGGTTGGTGGCAGCGGCACCGAGATCGACAGATCAATGGCCTCGAGAACAAGCTGGCCACCGCCCTCGGCCGGGCCGGTTTCCATCTTCATGGTGCGCTGGGTGATGCCGCCGGTGCGGGCCCGTTCGAGGCGCAGCGTCTCCAGCTCGCGAAGCCGTCCCTGATTGCGCTTGCGCCGTGCCGAAATGCCTTCGCGCGACCATTTTGTCTCGGCGGCGATGCGGCGATCCATCTTGTGAAGCACCACCGCCTCTTCGGCCAGAATGCCCTCGGACCAGCTGTCGAACTGGGCAAAATCGCCGTCACGGCGGCGCAGTTTGCCACCATGAAGCCAGACGATGCCGGTGCCCAGATTGCGCAGAAAGGCGCGGTCATGGCTGACCACCAGCAACGCGCCACGGTGCTGGCGCAGCATCTCCTCCATCCATTCGATGGTCGGCATGTCCATATGGTTTGTCGGCTCGTCCAGAAGCAGCACATCCGGTTCGGTATAGAGCGCGCGGGCAAGCGATACGCGCCGCGACTCGCCGCCCGACAGCCCGTCCGACAGCCGGTCCGGGTCAAGCCCCAGCCGTTGCAGGAATTCCTCGGCCTTGTGGATTGGCACCGGCCGGCCAAGCCAGTCGGCGTCATGGCCTGCGGTCACCACACTTCGCAATGTCATGCCCGGCGGGATCACGGGGGCTTGCGGCAGATAGGCGACGCTGGATCCGGGCGCCATCCACAGGCTGCCTTCATCCATGTCGGCGCGGCCCGCCATCAGTTTCATCAGGCTTGATTTGCCGGCCCCGTTGCGTCCGACAAGTGCCAGCCTGTCGCCGTCATGAAGCGTCAGGTCGCCGCCACGCAGCAACCAGCGGTCACCAAGATTGATGCCGGCGGCGGCGATGGTCAGAAGCGGTGTTGGCATGTCATGAGACCCCCACGCTCATCCCGCGAGCGCGCGCCATGCTTTCATAGGCGGCATTGATTCTGGCCAGCCTGTCATTCGCCGCGGCGATGAATTCCTCGGGCATGCCGTCAGCCATCAGCCTGTCGGGATGGTGATCGCGGACAAGGGCTTTCCAGTGGCGGCGCAAGGCCTCGTCCGAAATATCCTTCTCGACCCCAAGCACATCCCACGGCTTTGGACCGTCGGTGGCATGAAGCGCCATCATCCGCTGGAAATCCTCCTGCGAGAATCCGAAAATATCCGCAACCCGGGCCAGATAATCGATTTCGGGTGGCGACAGATCATTGTCCGAACCGGCGATATGGAACAGCAGGTCCAGAAGCTGTTCCAGTACCGGCGCGCGCGGGCTGAACATCCGCGCCACCTGATTTGCGTAATCCTCGAATCCGTCCGGTGTCTGGCGCGCCAGATCCCAGAACCTGCCGACCTGCCTGACCTCGGAGGCCGGGATATGGACACGCTCGCGAAAGGCGGCGATCTCGTCGCGGCTGACAATGCCGTCGGCCTTGGCCATTTTCGCCGACAGGGCGATCATCGCCACCGTAAAGGCCACGCGGCGGCTGGCGTCGGTTTCGGGCCGCTGCGGCGCGATGAAGCCGCGTTCCACGGCAATGCCGGCCGCCGCGCCAAGCAACCCGCCAATCGGCCCGCCAAGCGCCGCGCCGGCAGCACCGCCAATGATCATTCCCCAGATACTCATCCGCCTATCTAGCGGCTGGCAAGCCTTCAGCGCAAGTCGTGCTGCGATGATTTGGCACTGGTATCGCATCTGGTCACGATCTAATTTGATGCCGCTATGGATGGATCAACCTATGAAATCACGGTCAGCCTCGACCTGACGGGGCTGAAATGTCCGCTGCCGGTGCTGAAAGCGCGGCGGCAGATCGGGCAGATGGAGTCAGGCATTCTCGAGGTGCAGGCCGATGATCCGGCAGCGCCGCTCGATTTCGAGCATTTCTGTGACACCGCCGGGCTGACCCTGCTGAAAAGCGTCGCCGCCGACGGGCTGTATATTTTTCACATCAGGGTCGGCAGCTGACAATTTAGCCAACGTAGGTTAGCCAAGCCGGGTCAGCCAAGGCAGTTCAAGTGGAATGCGTAGGCCTGCGGGCCATCGGGCGGGCCGTCATACAGCCCCAATTCGGCACATTTGATGAAAAATCCGGGGGCCGGCAGGCCGCCGCGCGCCCGCGAGATCACACGGGCGCTCAACAGCGGCGCGCCCGCACCGGCGTCGGTTTCAAGCCGCTTTTCAAGCCAGACAGTCAGCCGGTGGATGCGATGCCGGCCGGTTATGCCCGCCGCATCGGCAAGCTCGGCATAGGTGATCAGCCTGTCCGCCGCCGCCGCCGCGGCAAGCGCCATATCGGCGCGGCTGTGCCAGCCATCTTCGGCTGTGTCTGCGTTCTGATCATCTGTCATGTCGTCCGTTTCCCGATAAAGATTTGCGCCGATTGCCTGTGCTGTCGATTGCGCCTATTCTCGCCGCCATGATGTATCTCAGATCATGGATCTTCAACATCCTGTTTTATGGTGTCACCGCGGTGCTGGCCGTCATCGTGGTGCCGACCCTGCTGTTGCCGGCGGCGGCGATCAGGGCTGTTGCCCGGTTCTGGGGCTGGCTGACGGTGGGGCTGCTGCATATTGTCGGTGCCTCGCACAGGGTGTCGGGCGCCCCGCATCTGGATGATCAGGTCATCTATGCCGCCAAGCATCAGTCGGCGTGGGAAACCATTGTCCTGTCGCTGCTGCTGCATACGCCGACGGTGGTTCTGAAGCGTGAATTGCTGATGCTGCCGCTGTTGGGGATGTATTTCCAGAAATCGGGCTGTGTGGCGGTGGACCGGTCGGCCGGGATGCGCGCCCTGCGCAAGCTTCGCGATGATGCGGTGGCGGCGCGTGACCGTGGCCGCTCGCTGTTGATCTTCCCGCAGGGCACGCGCGTGGCCCCCGGTGCCGAGCAGAAATACGAGATCGGTGTGTTCGCGCTGTATGAGGCCACCGGTCTGCCGGTGGTGCCGATCGCGCTGAATTCGGGACATGTCTGGGGGCGCAACAGCTGGCTGAAACGACCCGGCCGGATCGAGGTGGAATTCCTGCCGCCGATTGCCCCCGGTCTGTCGCGCCGTGCGTTCATGGCCGCGCTGGAAACCGCGATAGAGACTAGAATGGCGGTTCTCGACGCCCCATATCTTCACCTTCAGGATTAATTCAGGCCGGAGGTCATCATGGACGGCTCGCAGGGACGCCCGGAAGGACAGAAAAACGTGCTTGGCGGCGCGTTGCAGAGCTGTTCGCAGGATCCGGTGACGGGGTTTTTTCGCGATGGCTGCTGTCATACCGGCCCGCAGGACCAGGGTCTGCACACCGTCTGCGCCGTGATGACCACCGAATTTCTTGAATTCAGCAAATCTGTCGGCAACGATCTGTCCACCCCGATGCCGCAATTCGGCTTTCCGGGCCTGAAGGATGGTGATCAATGGTGCCTGTGCGCCGCGCGCTGGGAACAGGCGCGCGAGGCTGGCAAAGCGCCGAAGGTGCGGCTGCTGTCGACAAACCGGGTCACGCTTGCCGTCTGCAGGATCGAGGATCTGAAGGAACATGCCGTCGACCTGCAGTAACCTGCCATGATAGGATCAGGGCGAACCAGGAGGCCTGCATGCTGACACTCGACCAGAAAGTCACACTTCACTGCACCGACACCGGCAAGGACGCCCCGGGCACGATTGTGCGGATCGCGCCGAACCGGGTGGATGTGATGCTGGATGGTGGTGGCAACATCCTGATCTCGCTGTTCATGCAGAAACCGGGGCTCTATGTTGGCAGCCAGTCGGGCCTCGAATTTGTGATGCGGACCTCATGACAATCGCAGACAAACCATCAACCGGGGGGCGCGAACCGGATCAATCCGACCCCGTGCCATCACGTCCGGCCGATCTGTCGGTCTGGATGATCTGGGCGGCGGTGATGCTGGTGGCGATTGCCATTCTGCCCTTTGCCGCGCGAAGCCAGGATGTGGTGCGCGCCATTGCCACGATGTGCGGGTTCAGACTGGACTAGGTCACTACTCTGGGCCAAGTCACTCTGGACTAGGTCACGCTTGACGGCTTTGGGGGCAGTGCCGCGCAGAACAGGATCGCCATATCGACATAGCGTTGCAGATCGGCATCCTCGGCAACCCCTTCGGGTGCGATCATTGCCCATCCGCGCATCACCCTGCCGGTCAGGTCCATCGGTCGCACATGCGGCTCTTCGCTGATCGCATCCCACCCGTCAGTGCCGATGCGGATCACCAGCATGTCGTTCCAGACGCCGACGCACATATGGCCGTTCATCAGGAATCCATAGCCACCGAACATATGGGTGATCTCCATTTCGATGATACCCATCATCATTTCGTCAAGGCGTGCCGCCAATCCCGGATCATACATTGTTCCAGTCCCCCATGCTTCCGGCCTCCCATGCTTCCGGCCTCGCCGCTGCAAGAACCGGGCTGCCAGAGTGCCATCGCCGCACCGGCGGGGGCAAATCACAAGAAGCGGCGCAGGCCGTCCAGACATGTCAGGATCCGTCACAAGGCGGTGCAGACCGTTCAGGTTGCTTGCCATGCGGGCGGAATACATCCTACGATGGATGCGAATTCTGTAGAGGGCTGAATGTGATCATTCTTGACGGTGGACTGGGACGACAGTTGGAAGCCATGGGAGCCCCCTTCAGGCAGCCGGAATGGTCGGCGCTGGCGCTGATGGAGGCCCCGCAGATGGTCCGCGACGCGCATGATGCCTTCATTGAGGCTGGCGCTGATGTCATCACGACCAACACCTATGCCATTGTGCCGTTTCATATCGGGGAAGACCGCTACGAGGCGCAGTCCGAGGAGTTGCTTGCGCTGGCGGCCAAGCTGGCCCGCGATGCCGCCGATGCGGTGCCGCATTCGGTGCAGGTGGCGGCCAGCATTCCCCCGATGTTCGGCAGCTACAAGCCGGACGCCTTTGAAATTCAGGGCGCGCGCCGGATGATGCAGCATTTCCGCCGGTTTCTGGCGCCGGTGGCCGATATCTTTATCGGCGAGACGCTGAGTTCGATCAGCGAGGTGACCACCTATCTCGACATGTTTGCCGATTGTGCGGCCGATCTGTGGGTGGCGGTGACGCTTGAAGATGTCGATCCCGTGCCGGGCAAGCCGCGTCTGCGTTCGGGCGAGCCGTTGACCGAGCTGCTGCTGTCAATCGAGGGGTTGAGATTCGACGCCCTGCTGTTCAATTGCAGCCAGCCCGAAGTGATGAATGACGCGGTCGCGCTGTCCCGGTCCGAACTGGAAGCCTTTGCCCGCCAGCATGGTGCCTCGCGCCCGATGATCGGGGCCTATGCGAACGCCTTTCCGCTGATGAATGACGATTACGAGGCGGCGAATGAAAACATCCACCAGCTTCGCAAGGACATAACGGTCGAGGCCTATCTTCGCTTTGCCACGCAATGGGCCGAAAGCGGGGCGGATATCATTGGTGGATGTTGCGGCATTACCCCGGACCATATCCGCAAGCTTGCCGAAACCCTCAAGGCGCCGCCACCGGTGGCCGCGCCGGACTACGCCTGAGGGGGTCTGTCGCGCAGATGTCCGATGCCTTTCTGGAACATCCCCAGGTTCGTCATGCAGCGTCGTGCCTTGCCGCGGCCGGGCATCCGCACCAGGTTATCGCGCTGGCCGACACCGCGCGAAGTGCCGCCGAGGCCGCGGCCGCGCTTGGTGTCGAGACCGGCGCCATTGTGAAGACATTGATGTTTGTCGCCGGCAATGACGACCTGCCGGTGATCGCGCTGGTGGCCGGTGACAGGCAATGCGATGTGTCGGCGCTGGCGGCCCGTGTCGGGGTGGCGACCCCCTGTCGGCGGCCGGACGCAGCGCGGGTCAAGGCGGTCACGAACTATTCCATCGGCGGGGTGTCGCCAATTGGCCTGCCGGCGGATCTGCCGGTCTTTCTCGATGGCTCTCTGTTTCGCTTCGACACCGTGTGGTCGGCGGCCGGGCACCCGCATTGTGTGTTTCAGGCAAGCCCGGCGGCGCTGTGCGCCCTGACCGGGGCGACGCGGGTTGATGATATCGGCATCAGCGGCTAGGCGCGCTTGAACGCGGTGGATCAGTGCCTATCTGAGGCAGATACACCATTCCGGGGGCAGCCGGACCCGCGAGGCGGGCATAACCAGTGAGGGCAGCATGAAACACGCACAAGATTATCTCGCCGAGGCAAATGCAGCGGTTCCGCGGATCAGCGCCGAAGACGGTGTGGCGATCCATCAGCAGGGCACCGCCGTCTTTATCGACGTTCGCGACAGCGGCGATGTCGCCAAAACCGGCACCATTGCCGGCGCGTTGCGGATCCCCCGCGGCTTTATCGAATTCGCCGCCGACGACACAACCAGTTTCCACAATCCCGCGCTGCAGAAGGACAGTGAAATCCTTCTTGTCTGCGCGGCCGGTGGTCAGGCGGCGCTTGCCGGCAAGACATTGACCGAGATGGGCTATCAGAACGTGACCAATGTCGGCGGCATCTCGGATTGGATCGCGGCTGGCGGAGAGACGGAGTCATGACCCGCAGAGGGCAGGCCGGCACCCGCGCCGAACAGCGCCAGTCCCCCTTGCCTTGGATGCTGGCCGCAGCGCTCGTCGCACTGGCGCTTGGCATCGCCTCAGGCCTGGCACATGCCGCGGGCAGTGACTCCAGCGGATCGGACAGTTCCGGGTCCAGCTATGGCAGCGCGTCGATGTCGAAAGACATGCGCAAGGCGTCCTATTACATCAACAAGCAGGATTACAAGGCCGCGTTGACGCATCTGGAAGCCGAAATCGCCACCAATCCGGACAGCGCCGATGCCTGGAACCTGACCGGCTTTGCCGCGCGCAATCTTGGCGATTACGCCCGTTCCGAAGTTGCCTATGACAGGGCGCTTGCCATCAACCCCGCGCACAAGGGGGCGCTGGAATACAAGGGCGAGCTGTATCTGAAACTTGGCAATCTTGCCGGTGCCGAGGCGCTTCTGGCACGCCTCAGCAAGGTCTGTTCCTTCAACTGCGAGGAAAAGAAAGAGCTTGCCGAGGCCATCGAAGCCTACAAGAAAGCCAACTGACGGTTGGGCAAGCCATCAAGAAGATAAAAAAAGGGAGGCCGAAGCCTCCCCGATATCAGATGTAAAAAAAGGGAGGCCGAAGCCTCCCTTTTCGTTTGATGGATAAGATAAGCGCAAATAGCCTGCGTCAGGCGTGACCACCGAGGCTGCTCTTCAATCCGCCCGCCACAATTGCATTATCAACACCGATCGAACTAGACATCAGATCACCTCCTTTACTTTGTTAAACCGATAACAATAGACTAGGTGCGGATGACGGCAAAGTCACGTCCGGGCGCACGCCGCGCGGCAATTTGTCCGGTATGTATCTTGTCCAGCGCGTATCTTGTCCGGCGTGTCTTCCGGCGTGTCAGCCGCCAAACAGTCCGGTGGCAAGCCGGGTCAGCGCGTCAAGCCCGTCGGCCAGCGCGGCGCTGATGCCGGTTGCCATGCCGGCCGCCATGTCGGTTGCGGTTTTGCCCCATGACGCGGCGGTGTCGCCGGCATCGGCAGCGATATCACCTGCCGGCAGATTGCCCAGCCTGCGCAGGATTTCACCTCCCGCGCTGGCGATATTGCCGGTGGTGTCGATGATGAAGGCGAGCGCATCGTTATACAGTTCATCACCATTCAGGCTGTCAAAGGCGCCAAGCGCCCGTTCCATCACATTGTCCCGGCCATCGGCCAGACCGGTATCCTGCTGATCTTCAGTCATGGGTGAACACGCCTTTCTACCCGGACCGCAGCCTCGACCCTTGGTCCTGGCCGGTTAGTCCCTACATAAAAGCCAGACGAAACCCTGATGAAACGGGACGCGGCGATGTTCAGACGACATGTAATGCGATTTACCAATCTTGTCGCCTGCCTTTGCGCGACCCTGATGATGGAGACAATGATGGCCGGGACGGCACGTGCTGGCGAGGTCACAGCGCATGATTTCACCTTCGAGAGCATTGACGGGGGCCCTTTGCGTCTGGCCGATTATGCCGGCCGGCCGATCCTTCTGGTCAACACCGCGTCGATGTGCGGGTTCACGCCGCAATATGAGGCGCTGCAATCGCTGTGGGCGGAATATCGCGATCGCGGCCTTGTTGTGCTGGGGGTGCCGAGCAATGATTTCGGCGGCCAGGAATATGACAGTTCAGCCGAAATCAAGCAGTTCTGCGAAATCAATTACGGGATCGACTTTCCGATGACCGAAAAGGTCGCGGTCAAGGGCGATGACGCGCATCCCTATTACCGCTGGGTCGGAACGCAGGGGCGGCTGATGGTGCCGAAATGGAATTTCCACAAGCATCTGATTGATGGCGAGGGACGTATCGTCGACTGGTTTGCATCGACAACGGCCCCCGATTCACGCAAGGTCATCGCAGCCATTGAAAAGCAGCTTGGCCGCTGACGCCGCCACCGGACTGTTGATTCCCGGCTGACGATACCCGGCTGATGGGTGACGGATTGAAAATGTGGAGACGCGGAGATGGATGAATTTGCGCTGCGACGCCCCCTGTCGGACGAGCTGCATGCCCGTGCCTTTCACGATTTCGACGGGGCCGGGCGGTTCATCCGCTTTGTCTTTCTGACCGATGGCAATGCTGTCGCCATTCTTGACTACATCAACCGGTTTCTGACGGCGGCAGGGCGCGAGCCGATCCCGGCCGGAACAAAGTTCCTGCGGCTTGAGATGGACGGCTATGCGCTTCGCGTCGAACAGCATACCGAATTCATGTCGGTCAGTTTTGTCGAAAAGGGGCACCGCCGGGCCACCGGCCTTCTTGCCGATGCCTTCGACCCTGCCATTTCGCATCTTCCCCTTGCCTGGGCGCGTAAAATCCCGGCGCCGGTCTTTCACGCCATATGGCTGGAAATCGGCGGCAAGCCGCCACGGGGGCTGACCCCTGAAAAGATGATGGCAACAATGGACAGCCGCGCGATCGCCTCGAACAATTTCAGCAATGGCGATGCGCAGCTGCATTTCGCCTTTGACATCGACCGCGCGGGGTTCTCGCGGATTGCGCTCTTCAATCAGGGCATTTCGCCAAACCGCATGGGACGTGTGGTGCAGCGTGTTGTCGAGCTTGAAACCTACCGGTTGCTGGCGCTTCTGGGGCTTGCCGCCGTGCGTGACAATACCGGCATGCTTGGACAGATCGAAAACACCGTCGGCGCGCTGACAACCGATATGGCGGCGCAGATCAAGCAGGCGGACGGCCAGGTGCAGCAGCTTTTGTCGGTGCTGTCGACACAGGCGGCAGACCTCGAGGAAATCTATTCGCGGACATCCTACAGGCTGGCCGCCACAAAGGCCTATGAGGCCATCCTGATGGACAGGATTGCCAGCCTGCAATTCTCGCGGCTGGCGGGGTTTCAGGGGGTTCGCGGATTTCTGGGACGACGGATGACGCCGGCGCTGGACAGCTGCCGTGCCTTTTCGGAACGGCTGACGCGGCTGTCGGAACGGATCACACGGGCAGGTGATCTGTTGCAGACCCAGACCGAGATGATCATCCAGCGGCAAAATCGTGACCTTCTGAGTTCGATGAATGCCCGCGCGCGCCAACAGCTGCGGCTTCAGCAGACGGTTGAACGCCTGTCGGTCGCCGCTGTCACATATTACGGTGTCGGGCTTGTCGGATATCTTGCCAAACCCCTGCCGCTTGATGAATGGGCGCTCGACATCAATCTGGTCAAGGCGGCGGCCGTGCCGGTGATTGCCTTTCTGGTGTGGCTTGCCATCCGCGGCGTGCGGGCCGGTCTTCACGACCATGAGGATGATTGATCAGGGTAGGCTGGTGTCCGCATGTCACACTCCGAGATCACCTTTCCGCATCCGGACGGGCATCATCTGGCGCAGGTGAATTTCGCCACCGCCATTGCCGATCTTGATGACCCTGTCATGGCGGGGTTTGTCACCGCGCTGGCGGCGGTGAACGGCATTGCCGAGAAATCGCCGGGCTTTGTGTGGCGCCTGAAGGACAAGGATGACGAGGCGGCGGCAATGGCCATTCTTGGCGATCCGCGCGAGACCTTCACCCTGTCGATATGGCAAAGCGCCGCCGATCTGGAATTCTTTGCCTGGAACACCGTTCATCGGCGTTTCATGAAGAACCGGTACAGATGGTTTCTGCCGCCAGGGGCACCGTTTCTTGTCATGTGGTGGATCCCGGCCGGCACCATCCCGACCTTTCCCGATGCGCTGGCGCGGCTGAAGCGGCTGCGCGAGGAGGGGCCATCAGAGGCCGGCTTCGGCTGGGACAATCTTCCGGGAACGCGTATATGGCAGACCACAGGCCCACCGCCTGTCTGAAGGCTAGCCCCTGATGGCGTTGCACCAGGCGAGCGTGGCCCGGATATGCCAGTTCAGCTTGCGGTCATGGAACCCGACATGGCCGCCCCCCTTTGTCACCACGATGGCGGTGCCGGCACCGGCGCGGCGCGGTGCCGGTCTGGCAAGACAGGGCGTGACAGGCACCCACGGATCATTCGATCCCTGAAGAACCAGCGTCGGAATAGCAAGGTCGTCCATCCGCCGGTGGACACTGGTGGCGGCGTAATAGGCGGCGCTGTCGGCATATCCGGCCAGCGGTGCCGTTACCAGATCGTCAAATTCATAGAGGCTTTGCGCCGCCGCCGCCGCGTCACGATAATGCCGGTCCAGCCCCGGTGCCGTGGCGGCAATATCCTTCAGCCCGGCCAGCATGTAGCGGATATAGAGCAGATTGCGCCGGGAGCTGAACTGTCTGGCTGTCGCTGTCATGTCGAGCGGGGTGCCGATGGTGACAAGGCCGGCAAGGCGTGCCGCCTGATCCGGAAACGCCAGCGCCATGTTGAGCGCCGCCGTCCCGCCAAGTGAATGTGCCATCATGAACAGCGGCACACCGGGATCAAGCGCTGCGGCGGCATCGATAAAGGGAATCAGGTCCGCGCCGGCACCGGCATTGTAGGTGCCGCGCGCCAGCTTTCGGGCCGGACCGGCGCCGCGCATGTTGATCCTGAGAACACTGTAGCCGGCAGCCAGAACCTGTGGCACCAGCCACCAGATATGCTGGGCATCCATGCACCCGTTCAGCCCATGGACGGCGATCATGCATCCCCTCGACGTGCCGGTCGGCGGATGAAAGGCGGCCAGCAGCCTATCGCCGTCATCAAGGTCGAGCAGAATTTCGCGGGAAGGGGGCGGGGGCGGCGCGTCACGACGCAGGAAATGCCGCATTGTCTGCAGGTCGCCGCCAAGCCAGGGCGCGGCCTCGCCAGAAAAGGGCGGGATCAGACCGCCGGCATCATTGCGAAGAAACGTCATGCCGCATCATCTTTCATGTCATCGCGCCGCGCAATATGTGGCTGTCGCTGGCCGCCGACAGTCCAGCTGTTGTCCTGCCTGTCCGGTCGTACAGGACCGGTAACGGGCGGCTGTGAAGATGAATCTTCCGCCGGTCGCCGTGGATGCGTATATTGCCGGGAGATACCGGCGGCATTCCGGCCTCCGGCTGTCCACCTGCCGGGATCAAGGAGAGTTGCCGTGCCAGAAAAGCTTTCAACCACTGTCATCGGGTCCTTCCCCAAGCCCGATTACCTGCCAATCCGCGACTGGTTCGATTCGGCCCGTGATCGTGGCACGATGAACGCGCCCGAGGTCACGCAGGGCTATTCGGCCTATCGCATGTCCGACGCCGATGAGGCGCTGTTTGTGCGGGCCGCGAAAGAGGTTATCGCGCTGCAGGTTGACGCCGGCATTGACGTGCCGACCGATGGTGAAGTGCGGCGCGAGAACTACATCCACTATCATTGCCGGCATGTCACCGGTTTCGATTTTGCGACACTGGAACACAGGGTGCTTCGCGACGGTGCCTATGAAACCGATCTGCCGGCGATCAGGGGGGCTGTCAGCCATGACGCCGCGCCCTACAGCCCGCATGATTTCAAGGCCAGCCAGTCTGTCAGCAAAAAGCCTGTCAAATTCACCCTGCCGGGACCGCTGACCATCATGGATACCACCGCCGACTGCCATTACGAGGACCGGCCACGTCTGGCGCGCGATCTTGCCGCGACGGTGAACAAGGAGATACTGGCGCTTGCCGATGCGGGGTGTCGTCACATTCAGCTTGATGAACCGCTGTTCGCCCGGCAGGTGGATGATGCGATGGAATTCGGGCTTGAGGGCGTCGAGCGATGTTTTCACAAACTGCCGTCACATGTCACCCGCGCGGTGCATATCTGCTGCGGCTATCCGGACCATCTCGATGACGAGGATTACAAGAAAGCCGATCCGTCGAGCTATCACAGGCTGGCGCGTGAAATGGACGGTCTCGGTTTTGACCAGGTCTCGATTGAGGATGCGCATTGCTGTAACGACCTGTCACTGCTTGATCTGTTTGCCCGCAAGCAGGTGATATTCGGGTCGGTTGCGGTGGCCCGCAGCCGGATCGAAACCGTCGAGGAGGTGATGACACGGCTTCGTCAGGCGCTTGACCATATCGACCGTGACAGGCTGGTTGTGGCACCGGATTGCGGTCTTGGCATGCTGACGCGTGATCTGGCGGTTGCCAAATTGAAGGTGATGTGCGCCGCCGTTGCCGAACTGTGACGGCCCGCAAGTGATCCGGCAACCGGCCTCTCGGTCGGCCTCTCAGCCATTGCCGAGCATGAAACCGGTGATGCCGGACAGGAACCACCCGGTGACCAGCATGACAAGGCTGGTGATGACGCGGCGCCTGTTCAGCGATCGGTCCATGATCGATTTTGTCAGACCGATCGCCAGCAGCGGTGCCAGACCGGTAAAGAAAATGCCGAAGGTCAGCATGCCCATGAAGATTCCGGCAAACGGCATGGTGAAAGCCGCGTCCGCCGGCATCACCGGCAGACAGGCCACCGCGCCGACCGGATAGGTCAGAACCGGCATTGTCAGACCGATACGGGCCGGGTCATGCCTGTCACGCAGTGCCGGCAGGTTGGCGATGAAGACATACAGATGCAACGCCAGCGGGATCATCGCCACGGCAATCAGGGCATCCTGGGTGGCCGGTGCCGAGGTCAGCATCAGCACGGGAACCATCAGGACCAGCACGGCAATCCAGGACAGCAGCACAAGCCGCCATGCGACCACCGGATCGCAAGCGTTGAAGACACGGTGAAAGATGGTCATGGCGCAGACTGCCGGCAGGTGGGAAACGGGTATGCACTCTATCGCGTCCCTGCGCGTGTTACAAATGCGCCCTGATGGGGGCATCTGGTGACGCGAGCGTCCGGCCTGTAACAGCAGGATTGTCCCCACAGGCATTGACAAAATCAGTTAAAATACCCCATTTTCGACATATTGACGTAATGTGAATATTTAAGAGGAATCCCGCCCGTGGTCGCCAACCTCAGTTCGAATGTATTGTCCCCGTCCGAGCCGGAATCGACGCTTGGGGAACGGCTGCAGAAGGCCCGGCGGAATGCCGGTCTGTCGATGGCGCTGGCGGCGCATCTTGCCGGCGTGAAACCGGCGACGCTCCGTGACTGGGAGCGTGACAGGAGTGCCCCGCGGGTGAACAAGCTTGTCAGTCTGGCGGGTATCCTCGGTGTCAGTCCAACCCATCTGATGGCCGAGGAGGGGCAGTCCGAAAATCCTGTCGCCACTTCGCGCGGCCGGCAGGAAAAGCTTCTCAATCATCTGAAGGCCGAGATCAGGGAGATTGAGGCACAGCAGAAGGCGCTGACAAAGCGCCTGAGCGCCGCATTGGGCATCCTGAACAAACTGAAATGATCACTCTCGCCCTTGGCGAGGTGACATATGGCATGCCGTTGGCCACCAGTTCTGCGTCGGGCAGATCATCGCGATCTAGAGTGGCCGACAATCCTTGAGTTCGAGCAGACCGTCCTGCCAGTCATCAACATAAAACTCATAGAGACCGGCAAGTTCTCCTGATGCGCCCTCTGCCTTGCGCTCGGCAAGCTGGACATAGAGGGGCGGCAGCGCCACCTCGCCCTGATTGATGAACAGATGGAAATACGGCATCTTGCCGATTGGCAGAGAGCCGCGTGTCCATCTCAGATTGGCCTCATCCTTGAGATGCTCGGGCGTGGCCATGCCGCCCGTCCTCCAGTAATTTTCGCCAAATTCAAAAACGCCGTCACTCACCGTCAGTTTGCCACGCGCCAAACGTTCAACGCGTTTATTTTCCAGCATCCGGCGCTTGATCTCGAACTGGCAGCTTGTGGCCGCAAAATCTGTCCAGATATTGGCGTTGGAGAAGTCGAATTGATTTGGCAGCCGTTTCAGGTTGGCGATCTGGTCTGCATCAATCATCACGTCAAAGGTCTGCAGCACTTTTGATTTGCCAAGCTTGCCCGGCATTGAACCGGACTTACGGTTGCTCTGTTCGACCGTCCCGTCAGATTTGAATGTCAGCGCCACCGCACTTTGTACCGGCAGCCCCGACACGGCCAGAACCATGCCGAGCATGATCATACAGACAGCGTTAGATGTGCGGTGCAGCGTCAGTGTTATCAAGTTGGTGGTCCACGTCATATCGGCTGCCTATCCGAACAGGGTATCCGTCATCCGCGGCAGCGCGGCGTCATAGAACACCTGCGAGGCGACAAGGTCATGATCGAGGCCGAATGCCGCCTCGACGCATGCCGCGCACACTGATCGATAATCGATGGTCGCCTGCAGGTCGCGTTCCTCGAACAGATCGCGCGTGGCAAGTCCCGGCCATTGTGTGATGACCTGGCCTTTGCTCAGCAATCCGCCGGCCAGAAGCCCGGCCGAACCCCAGCCATGATCCGTGCCAACAGAGCCGTTCATCTTTACCGTCCTGCCAAATTCCGTCAGCGTCAGGATCACGGTGGTGGACCAGGCGTCCTTCAGTGTTGATTTCAGTCCAAGAAAAATATCATCGAGTTCGGTCAGCTGGCGGGCATGATTGCCGTCATCACTGCCCTGCATGGCATGGGTGTCGAATTCGCGGACCCGGATCACAGCCGCGCTCGGCCCATCGGGCTTTGCCAGCTTGCTGCCGGCATATTTTGCCAGGCTGACAGGGTCGCGTGCCGCAATGTCCGGTGACCCTGCATATTTTTCCGCAACGCGTTGGAACGTTGCCGCCGCCAGCCCGTCGCGGTCCTGCATCAGCAGGGTTGCCAACTCCGGTGACGGGTCGCTGGATCCGTTCAAACTTGCCGGATAGTAATTGTCGAGTTCTTTGCTGCCGCGGATCAGCAACGGCATATCCATCGACAGGGCGCGCCCCGGCATGCCGGCAAAATCAAGCGCTCTGCCAAGCCAGCCTGTGCGATCGGAAAAGGGGACCATATTCCCTGTTTCCATGATGTTCTGGCCTTCGAAATGCGAGCGCTTGACGTAAGGAAAGCTGGTGGCGTGGACAATGCTGGCATCGCCATCGGCCAGCATACCGCCAAACCCGCCAAGCGACGGATGAAGCCCGAAAAACGGGTTCAGGCGAATGGCCCGCGCCGCGACCAGGTTCTTGCGCTGCCGATGCAGATCGGGATCGCCGATCGGTGGCACTGCTGCCAAACCGTCCAGCCCGCCTTCAAGAAGGATGACAACGATATTGCCTGGCGGCAGGTCTTTTGTGTGACCACTGATTGGAATGCCGGCAAGCGCCAGTGATGCGGTTGAGGATTGCAGAAACAAACGACGGGAAATCATCTCACGCTCCCATGAATTCTTGGCTGCAGCACAGCAGGATGAACCGCGCCTTTGCACTCGACCCTTTGTCGACCAGTGCGCGCGTTGCGGAGCTGACGTCAAGAAGGGTCATCAGTTCGTCTGCCCGGCGCTGGGGGCGGCCATGATCAAAAATCATGGCCGCAAGGCGCATCCGCCGCTCAAAATGTTCCGGAGAAATCCAGTCGACACCCAATACCGAATACCCGTCCGGCTGGCGTTGCGACCAGAAATCCTGGCCGATCTCCCGATAGAGTTTCTCCACCCGGTATTCACCGCCATGCGACAGCAATTCGCGATGCAGATCGTCAAAGCCCTGGATCATATTGGCCTGTGACATCCGCAACACAGTGATCAACCAGGTCAAGGGCCACTGGAATTTCGGCTGTGACGAGGCGGCGGCACGTTCCAACAGCGCATCATGCACGGTTGGCAGATGGCCATCGCTGTCCCGCCAGACGGATTGCAGATGGGCAACGTCCTGCGGAGATGGATTGTCAGCGATGAAATGCACGCACAGCTTGTGACACAGGTGGCGGGCCGTATGCTCACTTGCGGCCAGATCCTCGACAAGAAGCTGCAGCGCTTCGGGCCCTGCCGGATATGTTTTCCCCATCACGGTTTTCTTGCCGGGTTCGGCCTTGTTCTCGAAATAGGCGTTGTGAAAATCCGTGATCCCGGCATCCTTGAAATTCTTGACCGTTTTCGGATTGTCAAAGATGTCTCCCCAACCCGAAAGGATTTTTGCAGCCTGCCGGATATCCGCTTCGGTGTAGCCGATGCTGGGTGACGTCGTGTGAAGCTCCATCAGCTCTCGCGCCAGATTGTCGTTCAACCCAATCTGGACGCTTTTGCCCAGTTTGCGGGCGCGCTGCGACTTTTCCCCCACATTGTAGATGTTGTCGAGGTAACTCAGCATGCCGGGATGGCGTGTAATATCGTAGGCCAGATCGGCAAAGCGACCGTCGATCCCTGTGCCGATGACATGCTGGATCACATGCCCGTTCATGAAGTTGCTTTCGCGGCCACCACCGATTGTGAAGTGATTGAACCAGAAATGGATCAACCGTTGGCGAACCGGGTCGGTGCCGTAAATTCCCTGATGCGCCAGATGAAGCTGATCGATGAACCTGTGATCCCGGGATCGCAGGTCTCTTCGCACGGCATCCTTTTCCTTTTGCGACATGTCAGCCGACGCATCCACCTCGTCACTGCGCTTGCGATCATGGCGCAGCGCGGCCATGCGCGCGTCGAGATCGAACATCATGCTTTCCGGCCAGGGTTCGATGGCGGTTGCCATGGTTTTCAGGGACCGGATCCCGACCGGCCTTACCGGACTTTGAAGCTGTTGCCGTGCATCACCGACGGTTTGCAACGCGCCATGCGTTGAATCTGTGCCAAACCCGAATCTCAGCCCGAACTGCATGTTGAACCACCATACAAAATCAAACCTGCACCAACGACGGCATGCTGCCATTCACAGTCTTCCGCGTCTACAAGCTAAGATGGTGGACATGCGCTGCCGCCACAAGACTTGATTGTACGGGTCGGCACCATCATATCGCTTCCATCAGTAACTCGTGCCTGCGGGAGCGCCCCATGAAACTTCGTTTTTCCAAAAATCCTGTCACCAGATATCTCGTCGCGGCCTTCATGTCGGCGGTTGCGGCGACAGGCCTTGCCCATGCCGACGGCCATGGGCATCTGTCCTATTCTGTCGACGGCAAGGCGTTTGCCGCCCATGTCGAAATGGCTGGCGCGGCGCCGAAAGGCACCGTGTTCATCGTCCATGACTGGGACGGTCTGAATGATTACGAGAAAAGCCGGGCCAAAATGCTGGCCGGGCTTGGCTACAACGCGGTGGCAATCGATCTGTTTGGCGTTGACGCCAAGCTTGAAGGCCGTGACGACTATCGGCGTGAAACCGGCGCACTCTATCGCGACAGATCCGCCTTCAGGGCGCGTCTTGCGGCCGCCATCGATGCTGGCAGGTCGGTTTCCGACAAGGGTCCGAAAAGCTTTATCATCGGATATTGTTTTGGCGGCGCTGCCGTCCTTGAATCGGCGCGGGCGGCGATGGGCCTTGATGGCTATGTCAGCTTCCACGGTGGCCTTGGCACGCCCGAAGGCCAGAATTACGCCATGACGGACGCACCGGTGCTGCTGCTGCATGGCTCGGCCGATCCGGTGTCGGGCATGGATGACCTTGCCGGTCTTCTGCAGGAACTCCAGGCGGCCGGGGTGCAGCATGACGCCCAGATATTTGGCGGTGCCCGCCATTCATTTACGGTTGCCGGGTCGCGGGACTATGACGCCGACGCCGACGCCCGGTCATGGGATGCGCTGGTGCGCTTCCTTGATCGCAACAGCTGACGCTCGTCGTCACCATTGGCAGACCACAACGGGTGCCGTCACTGTCTTCGGGATGGTGACGGCATTTGTCTTTCGGGAATGACGGGTCTTTCTTTCGGGACTGGTGGACCTGCCTGCCATCAACCTGCCATTCTGCCATCCATCCATTCTGCCACCCATTCTGTATATCGCTGTTGACTAAGGGCGCACAGGCCATAGGCTATGGGTGATGCCCGGTTTGGCCGGGGCATCGGTGCCACGCTTGCAAGGATATGTGTGATGTATGGATTTTCCCTTCCCGTTTGTCTTGTCTGGCCCCTTCGTCTGATCGGGGTGTTTGCGGTCATTGTGACCGGCGGCATGGTCGCGATCGCCAGCCAGACCGGCCAGACCTATGACCAGATGCATGCCAAGCACCATTCATCCGGATCCCAGGATACGGGGCATGACGGGCATCATAACGGGGCCTATGACGGCCATCATGGCCATCATGACGGGTCATATATGGGGCATTATGGCGAGGGCACTGCCGCCAAACCCACCAAGCACGCAAGGCACAAGCATGATGAAGTCAATATGCCCGGTCTGCAGGGCATTGATACCACCGATGTCGAGATCAGCGATCTGAAGACCATCTTCATCAACCATATGAAAATCGACAGGGTGGTTGAAAATCTGCCGAACGGGATCAGGACGGTGACCGAATCCGACGATGCCGATCTCCGGGAATCGATTGTCACCCATGTCGCCTTCATGGTGACCCGTCTGGAAGAAGGGCGGAACCCGCAGGTCATGATCCAGTCGCCGACGCTGAACCTGCTGTTCGAAAGATATGACGAGATCGACACCGTGATCGAGATGACCGAGCTTGGCATCGAGGTGATCCAGACCTCTGAAAACAGCGAGGTGGTCGCCCTGTTGCAGACACATGCCGCCGAAGTCAGCGACATGTCGGCGCGGGGCATGGCCGCTGTCCATGAACGGATGATGAAATCGAACTGACCGGCCTGTCTTTACCCATATGGCTGGTATGTCGGCGTTTCATGGGTCAACACGCTGTAATCTATAAATTATTTTTGTTTCGATGAAGGGTGTGGCCAGACCATATCAATCACCGTGACATTGACCAATTTTTGAATTTGGCACGTTACTTGCTGATCAAGACGGGAGAGGTGGTTGCGTCTGCTCCTTACCTGTATGAAAGCAACTTGAACCCAGCGGTTGCAGATAGCCCACCTCTCATCTCCAAGCCAAACTGGCCATAATCATATGATCGGCCAGCTCTATCCGGTTACAGCATTCTGCCATCCGTGATGCACGACTGACAGCTCTCGGACAGTTCCTGAGAATGTGTCTGAAACCTTCCATGACCTTGTCTTTGCGGAAGTTGGCTTACCTGACCACGATTGTGGCGTCTAGGCTGGACCCGGCTGATCAACATTTTGATTGGTTGAAGAGGAATGAACACCAAAGCAGCATAAATTCACAGGAGAAGCCATTATGTCAAAGATGTACAAGAAATCGTTTTCCGAAGCTGACGAAGTCAAAGCGCCTCCAAAAACACACGTATCCGTTGTAAAGCTTGGCGATATGAATGCGTCAAAATTGGTCTTGGAACCTGGCTGGAAATGGTCTGACTGCATCAAGCCAATTGTTGGTGGAGACAGCTGCCAGGCCGGCCATGTGGGGGTGATTACCCAAGGCAAGCTGATGTGTGTTCACGATGACGGAACAGAAATTCTTGCTGAAGCTGGTGATGCCTATTATTTCGCGCCTGGCCATGATGGCTGGGTGGTCGGTGACGAAACGGTCATCGCTTACGAAATTGTCGGCTCCGGCAAGGATTTTGGACCTTGGCAGTCAGGTGAATAGGGCGGTCTGTCATTGTTTCGGATGAAGCCTTTCCTGAGTCAGGCTTTCCCGAGTCAGGCGTTCAAAGTCTGAACATCTATGCAACCTCATGAAAAGTGACGGCCCTGAAGGCCGTCACTGATCTCTTGGTTGAAGATGTTTCAAGGTTTGATCAGTGTTTCAACTGACAGAGGTCGGCTCGCCCCAACAAACCTTCATTTCGCCTGCCGCCCAGTTCATAAGCGCAGCCTCGAACTTGCTGCCCGCAGTTCTTTCGGGGATCTGCAGATACGCACCGAAATGCTCCGGGCTTTCCCATGTCTCCCAGAGGTGGAAACAGGTACTGCCGTCTTCAGCCGTCGAGATCATCCATTCGGCGGAGATGAATCCGGCCTGCTTCTTTGTCAACGGAAAGCCATCTTCAGAATTGGCGAGATCAGCAAAGTCTTCAGCATGTTCCGGCTTCAGGGGAAGTTCGATATAAGCAGTCTTGGACACTTGTCTCTCCTTGGTCTTCTGTTTGACTCCGTGGCATTCGGGTCAGTAGACCATGAAACAGGAAGGTGTCGTCAAGCTTGCAGAGCAAATTGTTGTGGAAAACGCAATTTGCCCGATGCGGATTACCCCTCTCCATAACCGTCACCAATCACCTGCAAACACGCAATCTGCTTGCAATTCAGTTGGTTAGCACATGATGTGATGGGGGGAATGGTGCTGGTGGAGAGGTAGGTTTCTCTGCACAAGCACCGTACGCATCACGTAATCGAAGCTACGCCTAGAATCTC